>NZ_JADBGL010000014.1:0-69909 GCF_037389205.1 Mycetohabitans sp. B46 | reverse complement strand
CTACAAACCCCAATTACAATAACCGCATAAAATCCCGCAGCCCCGACTGATACACTGCCGACAACCCCGACTATTTGGCTAACTGCATACAGCCTTCGCCAATTCATTTCTGCCCTCCAGTACCGCGAATATCATTGATAACAGTTACCCCTTTCGAACCCACGCCAAATAGCAGGATACCCTGCGTAGTCCCGTAAGGAGCCACTTGGTTAATGAGTGGGATCAAAGTGTTGTTATTAATACGTGGCACAGTTACGCCGAACATTGACCTCGGATGATTCAGACCATCGGCCACCCCCATCTTAAGTGGAACCGGGACATAAAGAGCAACAATTGCAGTGGCAAAGCTCAACCCGTCATATGCAACGTCTCCCCAACCTTCCGGCAGTACCTCATTGAATCCATAACGCAATGGATTTAACCCAGGAGCACTAAGGCCGTTATAGCGGTTGTACAAACCATCTACACCTTCAGCCATGTCGCTGATACCTAATGCCGCCATCGGCATACCTGACCTGCCTGACTTCTTCGGACCGTTTCAAACTTGGAGAACGGCCTCGATTGCTTCAGTTGAACAATACCGCTGCTTGAACTCGTTGGGCGTCAGGTAATTCAGGCTCGAATGTGGTCGGATGGCATTGTAGTGGCGGCGCCACTGTTCGATCACCACCTTCGCCTCCGGGCGACTCCTGAACCATTCCAGACTCAGGCATTCGTCGCGGAACTTGCCGTTGAAGCTTTCGTGCGCGCCGTTCTGCCAGGGCTTGCCGGGATCGCTCAATGCCATGTCCATGCCGTTGTCCGCCGCCCACTTCAGGATGGCGCGCGACACGAACTCCGGCCCGTTGTCTGAGCGTAGATAGCGCGGGGTACCATGCATGCTGACCAGCTGCGACAGGATTTCAACAACCCGTGCGCAGCGGATCGATCCGGCGACATCGATGGCCAGACATTCGCGCGTGTATTCGTCGATCACAGTCAGGCACTTTAACTGTTGGCCATTAGCGCATGCGTCGAACACGAAGTCGTAGGCCCAGACGTGCCGTGCCGCCCTCGCCGGTTGCGCTCGGGGACGATGCACCGACACGCCTCGACGAGGCCGCCTGCGCGGGACCTGCAAGCCTGCCAGACGCCATAACCGCCATGCCCGATCAGTGCTCATCGGATGAGCCTGCCGCTTCAGAAAAATCTGGATGCGGCGGTAGCCGTAGCGCGGATACTGCGCCGACAGGATGCTCATTGCCGCAAGCACCGGAGCATCCCGCCCGGCCAGCTTCGATTCATCATGCAGCGCCGATCTTGCCACCGACATCAGCGCGCACGCGCGTCGCTCCGATAGCCCCCGCGCCTTCGCGTAGGCAACCTGCTTGCGACGCGCGTGCGCGCTCACCATTTTTTTGCGTTGATCTCCTTCATCACGTCCAATTCGAGATCACGCTCGGCCAGCATCTTCTTGAGTCGTGCATTCTCCTGCTCAAGCTGCTTCAGCCGCTTCACGTCCGCAGCTTCCAGAGCACCGAAATGCTGCCGCCAGTTATAGATCGTCTGCTCGCTGATCCCGTGCTTCTTCGCTACCTCCACGACTGGCGTCTTGTCCGCCTCGCGCAGGATCATAACCATCTGCTCTTCCTTAAACCGGCTCTTCTTCATGACTTCCTTTCTCCGTTGGAAGCCATTCTCTCAAGTTTCAACTGGGCCGAAAATCGCCGGGCAGGTCATACCAGCAGCACACCCCAAGCCGGTTGTACAAAACCCTAGCCCCGTCTTCGCCGTCACACCTCCAACAACGATCTTCGCCGCATCCTTCGCCACGCCCCTTGGATCGCTCTTCACCGCATCGCCAATCTTCTGGCTTGGGGTGTACTTGAACAGGCCCGCCTCTTTTTGTTGATTCACCCAATCGATTTCTGGCGTAAGCACCCGGCAATGTCACCTTGAACCCGCCGTGTCATGAAGCGACGATCGTGTTCACCTCATTTTTTAATGGACACGTGCACGCTATGAACGAGAATGAAGTGGGTTCGGAAGCGGTGCAGCCGACACGGCGGCGGCGCCACAGCAAGGAGTTCAAGGAGACAGTGATCCGTGCGGCGATGCAGCCAAACGTGTCGATCGCCGCAGTGGCGCTGCATTACCAATTGAATGCGAACCTGTTGCGTCGGTGGGTGGCCGCGCAGCAGCAGGACGTGGCGCGCGAAGCGCGCCAGTCGATGAGCGTGCCCGCGGCGAAGTTCGTGTCGCTGCAATGGCAGACGCCCGGCGTGGCGCCTGCCTCGACGGTGATTCAGATCGAAGTGCGCCGAGGGGCGGCGAGCGTGACGGTACGCTGGCCGCTTTGTGCTGCAGCCGATTACGCGGCGTGGTTGCAAGGGTGGCTGCGATGATGCGCATTGACGAGATCTGGCTGGCAACCGAGCCGATCGATATGCGCGCGGGCATCGATACGATCCTGGTGCGTGTCGTGAAGGTGTTTGGCGCGGCGCCTGAATAAGGGGCGATTCATCTGGACGGCTGGAGACCAGGCGATTGCCACTGCGCTGAATCTGGCACAGTTGCGAGCGCTGGTAACCGGGCTGCCCTGGCACACACTCGCACACGATCACGCGATCAGCGTCGAGTAATATCCCCAAAGCCGTAAACTGTCTTGCTTGCCGCAGCGCGGTGGGTTCTGGCAGACTGGCCGCATGAACCTATCGGCTAACCTCAACGCTTTAAGCCCTGACGAACTGCGTACGCTAGCTGCGCAATTGATGGTTCAGGTGAGCGAGAAGGAGCGGCAGCTGCGCTACCGACAGAGGCGCATTGAGCAACTTACCCATGAGATTGCCGTGCTCAAGCGCTTGCAATTTGGCAAGCGCAGCGAGCAATTGAACGTTGAGCAGATGAGTCTGCTCAATGAGGCCATCGACGCCGATCTGGCTGTGCTCGAAATCGAGCTCGAGCAATTGCACTCAGATACGCCTGCGCACAAGCAGCAGCAAAAGCCCAAGCGTGCGCCGTTGCCGCCACACTTGCCGCGCACCGAGATCCATCACGAACCTGACGAGCTCACCTGCTCCTGCGGCTGTCAGCGCGTGCGTATCGGCCAGGACATCAGCGAAAAGCTGGACTATAAGCCGGGGGTGTTCACGGTTGAACGGCATATCCGCGGCAAATGGGTCTGCAAGGCGTGCGAGACGCTGATTCAGGCACCTGTGCCGCCTCATGTGATCGACAAGGGTATGCCGACCACAGGCTTGCTCGCGCAAGTGCTCGTTGCCAAGCACGCTGATCACTTGCCGTTGTACCGTCAAGAACGCATCTTCGGGCGCGCCGGTCTTGCCATCGCTCAATCAACGCTGGGTCAGTGGGTTGGCGTTTGTGGGGTGAGGTTGCAGCCGCTGGTCGAGGCGCTTCGCGAAGAGATTCTACAATACGGCGTGCTGCACGCCGATGAAACGCCGGTGCAAATGCTCGTTCCCGGTAAAGGAAAGACGCAGCGCGCATACGTCTGGGCATACGCCACGACGCAGTTCGCCCACGTGCGCGCTGTCGTCTATGAATTCGCCGATAGTCGCGCGGGCGAACATGCTCGCCAGTTCCTCGGTGACTGGCGCGGCAAGTTGGTATGTGACGACCATAGCGGCTACAAAGCCGGATTCGAGCTGGGCATCACTGAGATCGGATGCATGGCTCATGCAAGACGCAAGTTCTTTGAGCTGCACGCCAATCACAAGAGTCAGATCGCTGAACAGGCGCTGGAATACTTCGGCGCACTTTACGCTGTCGAGCGCGATGTTGCACAACTTGAGCCTGATCGCAGGGGTGAAGTGCGTCAGCAGCGCGCTGGGCCCATCGCCGATGCGCTACATGAGTGGATGTTCACTCAGCGCAAACGGGTCAGTGAAGGATCGGCGATCGCCAAAGCGCTCGACTACAGTCTCAAGCGCTGGAAGGCGCTCACGCGTTATCTAATCGATGGGCACGTGCCCATCGACAACAACTGGCTGGAAAATCAGATTCGTGCCTGGGCTATCAGTCGCTCGAACTGGTTGTTTGCCGGTTCGTTGCGCGCTGGACAACGCGCCGCGGCGATCATGAGCCTGATTCGATCCGCGCAGCTCAATGATCATGACCCGTACGTCTATCTCAAAGACGTGCTCAATCGATTGACCACCCATCGAGCCGACGACATCGCAGCCCTGCTGCCGCATCGCTGGACGCCAGCCCCAGCTTGATTGACGGCAATTTACGCCCTGGAATGCCTTCGCCGGATGCTTACTCTCATTGTTGCTAATCTGCCGATTAAACCGCCCCTCCGTCACCGCAGCCGTCGTCGCAGTCTGTGTGTCTTGACCCGCCATCCCCGCCACCGCTGCCACCAACGAACTCACCAGATTTGTTTGCGCTTCTTTCTGCCGCTGCGTCAACCCCTGCGTCGGCCCGAGTAGCGTGCCCAGCATCGAACTGGCCGCCGCCCCCATCGCCCCCGCGCCGCAATCCTGGCGGCTAGCCGCCGCGCCCGCGCACCCCACCAGCGCATGCAGCGCCGCACGCGCCTCCTCGCTTTGCAAGCCATCCGCCACGCGTTTCACTTCACTGGCCGCCAAACCCTGCACGTAATTGACTGTCGCCGACAGCGCGAACTGCCCCGCGCCTGCCGTCACATTGCCCCCCGCTGCTGCGCCCAGCGCCGACAGCGCCCGTCGATAAGTGCCGCCCGGGCCCCATTGCGCCTTTAGCTGGGCCGCCTGCTGTTGCGCTTGTGCCCTGGCCTGTGGACTCAGATTCGGGTCCTGCGCCGCTTGTTGCGCTTCATCCAGTTGCGCTTGACGATGACCCACGAACGTGCCGATTTGATGCGTCAGCTGATTCACCATCTCGAACCCCGCCTGAATCTTCTGCTTGTCAAAGATCGGCTTGAGCGCGTTATCGCCATCTTGCCCGCTCCACACTTGCTGGTTCAGCCCGGCCAGGCTTTGCGCAACGTCTTGCCCCGTCAAAGCTTGCTGTTGCGCCTCTTCCGTAATGCGAATCGTACCGGCGCTGATCCCGCTCAGCGTCGTGCTGCTGGCCTTGCCCGAGGCGGCCATCACGCTGGGCGGCGCAACGCTGAATCCGCCCGGAGTCGACGGCAGCGTGCTACCCGGGACTTGCTCGGCACCCGTCGCCGCCTGTCCAGTCTGGGTCGTGCCCACCCCTTCCAGATCTTCGCCACGACCCCTGCCGCCCAAACTATAACCCCCGCTCAGGCCCACGCTACTAGCCTTGTAATCGGCGTAGTTGACGATATCCTCGGTACTTAACGTGCGCGTCGTCAAGCTATTCGCTCCGTCACGCACCGCCTGCTCCGTGCTGGCGATCGCCGCACCCTTCAAGCTCGTGTGACCCTTGACGTCAATCTGGAAACCACCGTCGCCCGCTTGGATGCCACTGCGCTCGGTCACGCTCGCCCAGTCGCTTGCAATCTTCTGCTGGCTGAAGCTAACGCTACCCGACACACCCAAACCCGCCGTCACGCTGCCGCCGAGCGATATATCCCGGCTGCGCTCGCTACTGCGCTCTTGCAGGCTTTCGATGTTCAGGTCCCCGCCCACTTTGCCGATTACTTGCCGGCCATTGAGCACCGCTCCCTTAAGCGTAGTGTCGCCGCCCGACTCCAGCACCAGTCGGTTACCCGCGCTCACGTAAGTGGATGTCCAGTTCACGTCAGTGCCTTCGCCCCGGCCGCGTGCGCCACTGACGCTCGCCGTCACACCGGCTGCCTTACCTTGGGAGCTTAGGTTCACCGCCACGCCTGCTCCACCGCTGATGCTGCTGTGGGTCAGGTGCGACTCGCGGGCGTTTTGCGCGGCCAACAAATTGATTTTGCCATCGGCCTTCAGTTGGATATCACCGCCACCCTGGATGTCGCTGCCTTGTACGGTCAACGTGGAATCTTGGCCCGAACCGATGGCTTGAACCCTCACGTCGCCGCCAGCGGCAATGCTCGAGCCCGATGCGGTGGCACTGTTGTAGGTGGCCTGACTCCCCGTCTGCGCGCTGCCCACGGTGACTGAAATGTTGACCCCGCCACCCGATTTCGGATCCTGGGCGATGGCGTCGACGGTGTTCTTGGCGGCCAAGCCAGTCGTCACGCCCAGCAACGCTTGCATACGGGGATCGGATGTCTGTCCTGCCGACCGCTCCACCTGCTGCGCGGTCTGGACCGCTGCCATCACTGGCGCCGTCACCGCCACTGTCAAACCCGATTGCTTGAACTGAGTTTGCTGCGTACCCTGGCTCTGCTCACGGGCTTCCGTAATAATGACTTTGCCCGCTTGAATATCCACATCGCCCCGCGGCGTGAGGATATGACTGCCTTCTTGCCGATAAAGCTGTTTGGCAGCCAAGGTCACGTTACCATTGGTCGAGCCCACGGTGGAAGCCGTTGCACGAGTGCCGGCCTCTTGCTGGTCAGCGCTGTGCGCCTGACTGCCAATTGTCACCGACATCGCGCCATTATGTAGTAAACCACTCTTCTTAGCCTCCTTGAAGTGGCTTTCGCTGTAGGTCTGCGTCGCAGCCTGGATAGTCAGGTCGTTTTGCGCCTCAACAAACGTGCCCTTATCTGACACGACGTTGCTGCCGGTCAAGGTCACGTTGCGGCCTTGCACCGCCACCGTGTGGCCGCTGAAGATGCTGGCCTGCGCGGTAGTGTCCGCCAGGCTGTCGCGAGTGGTGGTTTGACTGGAGCCGAACAGATTACGACTTTTATACTGCCGGCCTTCGCTCCAGTGACGACTTGTTTGCCCGCTCACGATGTTGACATCCCCATCAGCCAGCGCCACCAATGTGCCTTGATCGCTGTTGACGCGGGCCGCATGGGCATTCAGGTCGCCGCCAGCCTGCATGCGTACGTTACCCCGCGCCTCCACGGTGGTCCCAACCTCTTTCTCAATGCCTTGTTTCAGGTAGTTGTTGGCGTCGATGACACTGCTTTCTTGCTCCGCGACTTTGACCGTGCCGAGATTCAGATCACGGCCGGCAACTAGGGCAGTCTGACCGTTCTGCCCGTTGTTGGCGATCTGCGCGGCAATTAGATTGACGTCGCGCCCAGCGCCGGCCACCAGGGGGCCGCCAAGGGGGTAGTTAACGCTCAGACCGGCTATGCGGTCCAAATGAGTACGGCTAAAGTCGCTCTGGCCAGCTTGCTTGGCATCGCTGCGGGTTGTGGTGATCACATTCAGGTCGCGGTCAGCCTGAACGAATAAGGCTTGGTCCGCGTCAATGCTGCCGCCGATTACGTCAATGTCGCCAAGCGCTTGGGCAGATACTGTCTTGCCGGTGATCCGGCCACCCACGTTACGCAAATTTTCGGCATTCAGTTGCACGGCAGTGTGTCCAGCAAGGGTGCCTGTGTTGACGAGATCCTCCTTGAGTCGCATGTCGATCGCTTCCGCGGCGAGCAGTGTGCCGTTACCGTCAAGGTCGCCCGGCTTGACGCGTGCGTAGACTTGCGGCACTAGCGCGCGAGTGACAGTGCCATCGGGTAGGTGCACGTCCTGCTCAACTAGCCAGACAATATCGCGGGTCAACTGTGCCATCTGCTGCGCGCTCAGCGCTACGCCAGGACGCAAGCTCCATGCTTTCGCATAAGCGCTGCCGGCCTCAAGCAACGCTTGGTATTGCGCCTCATCGCTGGCGTAGCCTTTCAAAAAGCGCCGACCTGTCAATTGCGCAACTTGCTCACGCACCAGCATTTGTTCGTAAAATCCGTCCCCCAGGCGCTTGTGTGTGGCGGTTGGATTCTGCTTTCCTTGCGACAGCAGGGTAGCGGCGCTTTGCCAGGTGCGATAGTCGCTAAAGCGCGGGTCGGTCTCAATCAGATAACTGCCATTGTTGGGCTGAACACGAAATAAGCTGTTGGCCGGTACTTGAGCGCTCGGCTGGACAGTGCGGATAACCATAGGGGCATCGCCGCGCGTATCAAGCACGCCTTGCTCATTTTGGCCGCTCGTGGGTTCCTGGCCATTTGCGCTTCGTTCCTGGCCGCTTATCACCGGGTCCGGACCGCTTATTGCCGGATATTGGCCGCTTATTGCCGGGTCTGGACCGCTTATCGCGACATCGACCTGGCCCGACTCGAGAGCACCCACACTGGGCGCGGCCGGCACTTCGATAATCGCGCTTGCTCTCGGAGCGTCATCTGCCTGGCTAAGCTGTTGCTGTGCGATCACATAGCCACGCGCGCCGCTGACGGTATGCTGCTCGACCTTGGAGACGGGCAGCGTAATCGTGTGCACAGTGTCGGCTGGCGTGTAAGCCATCCGTGCCCCCCAGTGGCGCTCATGCCGGCGCTTGAAGCCGCCACGCCACTCATTCCAAGTGTACTGGCTAGTGCCTACCTCGCGGGTGATATGCTGGCCAAACACAGCCTCATTTTTCAGATTACCTAAATCGCCCTGTAACGTGCCACCGACAAAGATATGGCTTTTGTCGTTAGTAAAGTTTTCACCCTGCAGCACAAGATTACCGCCCGAGCGAATGAGCGCCGGCGCGCTTTGCGTGACCCGGGTCTCGTATTCGGTGCGAGTTATATCGTACTGGGTCCAATTGCTGATTTCGGCGCCGGTGCCATTGTGAAAATAACAGCCGGATTTGTGCCCTCCCGCCCAATGATAGTCGTTGATATCGTGTTTATTGGGATCACCGGCTGGCTGGAGCGCCATACTCTGGGTGGGCCCGCTAACCTGCACCAGTTCGGTGGCAAAGTGCGCGTTGCGATTGAGCAGGTGCTGGGTGTTGAAACTCAGGCCGCCCAGCGATTCGATCGTAGCGCTGTCGTTAAGTACGTGACCGGCACGACCCATGGCCTGACCCTGTTCATTCAGTGTGCCACCGATGTTTAGCGCCGTACTATCATGGCCGGCACTAAAGATTAGCGCCTGCTCGTGGTTGTTGACGACGTTCGCACCGATATCCAGCCGTGCCCGCGCAGCGATGACCGCGGCCCGGCCACCCTCCTGTCGATTGTCAACGGTGTTGGCCTGCAGCGCAAGGTGATCACCATAAAGGCGGCCTGTACCGACATTGTCCACCGCACCGGCTTCGATACGCGCCTGCGCGCCGTCGATCAGGCCACGGTTAGACAGCTTGCCATCGGTGGCCACCCACACGCGGGTTCCATTGATCCGGCCACCAACGGTGTTGTCGATTTGCGCGCCCCGTACTTCAAGCTCGCCTGCTTGGAATACGCCACGGTTGGTCAATTGCCCCTCCGTACGCACGACGGCATGGCCGTTGGCAATCACTTCGTGATCGTTGTCAAAGTCCTGCTGCAACTCCAGATTCAAATCACCGTTGGACAGCAAACGGCCCGCTCCGCTTAGCCTGCTCGCACCGATATCCAACCGTGCCCGCGCGGCGATGACCGCAGCCTGACCGTCCTCTTGTCGATTGTCAACGGTGTTGGCCTGCAGCGTAAGCTGATCGCCGTAGAGACGGCCCGGGCCGACATTGTCCACCGCGTCGGCCTCGATGCGCGACTGCGCTCCGTCAATCAAGCCACGGTTAGACAGCTTGCCATCGGTGGCCGCCCACACGCGGTTCCCATTGATCCGGCCATCGACGGTGTTGTCGATCTGCGCGCCCCGTACTTCAAGCTCGTCTGCTTGGAAAGTACCGCGGTTAACCAGCCGGCCCGCCGTGCGAATGACGGCATGACCGTTGGCAGTCACTTCGTTCTCGTTGTCAAAGTCCTGCTGCAAATCTAAGTTCAAATTGCCCTTAGAGAGTAGATGGCCTGCTCCACTCAGACGATCAGCCTCGACACGAAAGTCGGTGCCAGACAATAGCGTGCCAGCCGAGTTATACACGCGGTCGGCAAAAACTTGAATGCTACCGGCCGAGGAGACGTTGCCTTGCGTGTTGTCCAGTACGCTATCAGTGTCCGCGCCGGTGATCTCCACGCTGCGATTGGCGGTGATGGTCCCGGCATAGTTGTCGATATGCTTGGCTGTCAACGCAACGGCGTCACCTCGCAAACCTAACGGCGTAGCCGGGTCCGTGCTACGGGTGTCACGGTTATCAATCCGTTTAGCGTTCAGCGATAACTCGCCACTCGCGGCTATCAGGCCGCCCTCGTTATCGGTGACATCAGCCACGCCCATCTGCAGCGCCTGTCCAGCCTGTATCACGCCACCCCTATTGCGCAGACTGTCAGCCTTGAGCCCGACTTCGGCGCTGCCGCCAAACTGGCCTTGAGTATTATTCAACGCACCAACGTGCGCGGTGAGTTGGCCTTGGCTATGCACCACGCCGGCGCGATTGTGCAGTTCGCCACTATTTAAGTCCAACTCGCCGCCGCTAAAGATGCCGCCCGTTTTGCCGGAATCGATGTTACGCACCGTTTGACCGTGTGTTTGCACGCGCATCGCGCCGCACGATTGCACTAACCCGCCGGTGTTATCCAGTGCGCCACTGCTCACGTCGAGGCGACCGGCGGTGCTCATCAGTGTGCCGCCAGTGTTATTCAGTGCCGCCTGCCGAGTATCGAGTTTGACCTGGCTGCCCCGGATCGCGCCGTCGGTATTGTCCAAGTCTGTGCTGTCCAACGACAGCTCGCCGGCAGCCTGAAGCGTGCCGCCCGCGTTATGGATATGGCCTTGGCTGTCCACCTTCAGGTGGCTTTCGGTTGCACTCACCAAACCGTCTTCGCGATTATCCAGCGTGGTGGACGTGACGCGCAGTCCGTGGGCACCGATCAGCTTACCCCGGCGATTGTCCACTGTAGATGCGGTTACCCTCAAAGCACCGTCGGCGGCGAGCGTACCTTGCGCACGGTTGTCGAGCGTGCCGCCCACGCTCACGTCCAAGTTGGATCGACCCTTGGTTCTGATCATGCCACCCTGGTTACGTAAATCGCGCGCCTGCAACGTCGCGTTGCCGGCAGCAACAAGCTGGCCATTGGTATTGTTGAGTTGATCAGCGATGTCAACCTGCGTGTCATGTGTGCCGGCCGCGCTAATCCTACCCCGTTCGTTGATCAGTTGTTGCGCCTGCAACGTCATCGCGCCATTACCGTGAATGGCGCCGTGGGCGTTGTCCAACACGTCGCGTACCTTCAACTCGAGCATGCCGGCGCCGCTGCCATACAGCACGCCTTCGGCAGTAATCAGCGTGTCTGTGTCAACATGAATCTGCTTGGCTTGGGTCAAGCCGCCGCGCAGGTCGGCCCTATTACTTATCAGAGTCAAAACGCCATCGCTCACCAGCGTGCCACCGACGCCTTCGAGCTGCGGCACCTCGATCTGCAAATGGCCACCGCCAGCTTGCTGCACGCGACCTTGCGCGTTCTTGAGCGTGTTGGCGCGGATATGCAGCGCCCCGTCGCTGACAATCTGCCCGCCTCGGCTATTATCAAGCGCATTTTTCACCTCCAGACGGTTATCACCACCGGTTACCACCAGCTGACCCGCGCGGTTATCGAACGATTGGGCGTTCAGCGTTAGCGGCCCGGCTAGTTGAATCTGCCCCGTCTCGTTTTGCAACGCACCGAGTTGGAGTTGATGGCTGCCTGTCACATACAGTGCGCCCAGACGGTTGACCAGATCGCCGCCCTTTACGTTTAAATCGCGCACGCCTAAATGGCCGCCCTCATTGTCCAGACCTGCGTGGGCCGTCAAATCGATGGCACCCTTGGCCATGACGCGGCCGCCGTCGTTATCCAGTATGTGGGTAACGTTGAGTGCACCCGCCACGAGCGGCGCGGCGCCGCTGTCACCCGAGACGTTCATGTCCGATAGGCCGTCATGCTCGGGCGTCGTGGCGGCATCGGCGTCCGCCCCAGCCTGTCCGATGCGGCCGTCCTCCCGGTTATGCACCTGCGCGGCGCGCACAACCAGGTCCTGCGCACCAGTTTGCTCCATGGCGCCGCCCCGGTTTGTCACGGAATCTGCGTTCACTTCCAAGCGCATGGCATTCAACGTGCCGCCCCGGTTGTCCAGATCTTTTGGAGTGTCGAGCACGAGTTCGCGTCCAGCGCTGATCGTACCGCTGTTCGCCACGCCACCGCCAACGTTCAAGCGCGTATCGGTACTGGCCTGCAGGGCGCCGCTGTTTTCCAAACGGCCGTCGGCGGTCACCACCAATTCGCCGGCTGATGCGCCGATTTGGCCAGCGTTGCGCATACCCACGCCGTGCTCAGTACCGAGCAGGACGATTTTCTGCGCGTACATGCCGCCGAGTTGGCCCACGTCCAGGGCGAAAGCCGGCACATTGCTGTCGGTGGCAATGGAATCCACCACGCTCTGGCTGGCACTGACCTGATTGGCGCCGGTGGTAACGCGCAACTGCTGGGCCCAGAGGCCAGCATTGAGCCGGACGGAGCGTGCGATAATGTCAGTGTAATCGGCGCGGCTCGCATCGAGCCCGCCACCGGTGATGGTAACGGCGCCTTGCTGCACGCGGTAGCCGTCGAGGTTGCCGCCATTCATGATCGGGGCGCCGGCGGTAAGCGTGACACGATTGGCATTGATGAAGCCACAGCCGTCACAACTAATCCCGGCCGGATTGGCAACCACAACGTGGGCACGCTCGCCGGCCACTTCCATGTAGCCACGCAACTGACTTGGATGGCTGGCGTTGATCTCGTTGAGAATCACACGTGCGGTGCCATTGACTAGCCACGGATTGCCTTGCACCCAGCCGCCGAGCTGCGTCTGCGTGTGGGTGCTAGCGTTGTTGAGAATCACGCCTCGATGGCCGACGTCAAATTGCTTATAAGTATTGCGCGACACACCGCCCGCGTTGGGGGCTTAGATGTTAATCAGCGGCACGCCGTTGGCGGCGTTCAGTACGGTTGGCTGCTGATCGCGCGGCGCGCCAGGATCAGCCACGATCTGCGCTTGTGCGAGATCAACGACCAGCCCGAGCGACAACAGAATCGAAAAATCCAGCACCCGCATCGTCGTCAGTAGGCTGCAAGCCGATCGTGCGGCCCGAACGCCGCGTGACTTGCCTTGACTGGCGACATGCTCCGCCACGGCTATCTGTACACCACGGGCCCGATTAAAGACGACCTGATACAAATGTGAATTCATGACGGGTATCCGGTAAAGAGAACAGTCGCCAAAGTCGGTGCCTAGTATGACCAGCTGACGTTAAAGCCGGCATTGAAGCGACGGGTCTGAAAACCCGCCGGCTTGCTAAGCGGCGTACCGGCAAAAACATCCCAAAACAAGCCCTTGGCCCCGCCGCGCAGGCCAATCACGGCACCCGCTAAGTGCTGCCCAATCAAAAAGCTTGTGGACGGCCCGCCCACTTCTGCATAATCCGCACCCAGATAAAGCGTCTGACCGGTGTGGCCCAGCGACCAGCCTAGGTCATTGCGCACCAGCCAGCCTCGGTCGCCGATCAAGGCGCTTTCGCCATCAAAACCGCGCACGGTATAGCGCCCACCGATGGAAAAGCGTTCCGGCAACGCCAGCGGTGTGCGGCTCCATTGTCCGCGCCATGCCATGGTGTAGCGCAGTTGCTGTGCAGCAATGGTAAATGGAATGGTCAGTTGGGCATCCGCGGTAATCAGCGATGGACGCGACGTCCCCTCACCCAAAAATTCCTCCGGCGCCGGCTGAGCCCCCAACATGCCCGTACCCTTGCGGTACGCCACGCCGCTCTCCAGCGTGGCGGAGCCGATGAATTCGCGGTGACTTAACCCGATTTCCCAGCCTGCCGTGTGGCGGCGCTGTACCCCGATCTCGGTGCCATTAACGAAGCTGCGCGCATGGCGTAACCACCCGCGCACATGGGCGTAGGTCTTGCGCACGGCATCGCGATAAAGCAGGCGCGAGAGGCGCACCTCAGTGAAATCGCCATCGCCACCGTAGCGGTAGGTTTGGTAAGCACCCGCGACCGACTGGTGATAATCATAGCCACTGGTCGTGAAGCCCAAGAGCCAGTAACGATACGGCACCTCATAGTGAACGGTATAGCCACGCGTGCCTTTGGGGCCGCTGTGACCACCGCCAAGGTCGTGGTTAAAGCTGGCGTAAAATAAATCGTTTAGCGTCCACCAATTGTCGTATGAGACAGTCACACTACCCTGGTATCGACCGGTGTACCGGCTGCCTGCATCGTCGATAGCGACGTTCAGGCGGACCGGATGCGCCTGTGTCCACGCAATCACCAGGTCGCTCTCGCCAGGCTGGGCGTCGAGCCCTTCGGCCGGCGTGATTTGGATGTCAGCGTCGGCCGTCGGCACACGCTTAAAGTTTTCTAGCCCCTGCTCGATGTCACGCAGGTTAAGCAAGTCGCCTGAGGTAATTGGTACAGCGTTCCACCGCGTCGCGCGCGCACTGCTGTCGTCGGTGAATCGGATCGCTCGGATCCGCCCCGGAATAAGCGTCAGTGCAAGCGTGCCGGTCTTCAAATCCTGCGACGGCGCTAGCACGCGCGTGGTCACATAGCCACGCGCGACGATCGCGTTTTGCACTCGCTTCATCGTCAGGTTGATGCCTGCCGTGCCCAGGCAGCGGCCAATGGCCGGATCGCCCGGCGGATTGGCCGCCGCCAACGCCCATTGGAAGTGCATGGCCGTGTCACCGTCGAGTTTAATGCGCTCGATGCGAAAACAGGGCGACTCTTCCATGGGAAGACGCGCTTGCTCAGGTGCTAACGGGCGTGTCAGCCGCACGTCCGGCGTGGCCTCGCGCTGCTGTCGAAGTACGCGCTCACGCTCCTGTTCGCGCAGCGACTGCTGCTCGGTACCGTCAAGCGGCAGTGCATGCACCAACATCATGGGCGCCAGGCCCACGCAAAACCCTACCCCTTTTCCGCCCCACTGGCGACGACAAACCGCTGGCTTCTCCTTTTTACTTATCATCATAATCACTTCTGCCTAGCGCTGGCAGCTCAATAAAGCACGCTAGGGCCGATCCTAGCAGAACTCGCGCACCACACACTCGAGCTGCCGCCACGGCCTTCCGCTATAGGCGGGCTGCGCGCGTGAAGGCATGAGGAAGCGATCGGCCGACGCCACCATGTTGATCGATGCACGGACCCGGGCCGGCATTGTCGCGCGCATTGAGCAGGGCATCGCCAGCGGCGAACTGCACGCCAATGCCAATGTCCGCATCTTGTCTACGGTATTCGACCGTTTCCTGCTAGGGCTTTCCACTTTGGCTAAGCCCAGCTAGGGCTTTCCACCTTGGCTCAGGACGGCGTTCGCCACACCGTCATGGATACCGCTATCACCCATGTCATGTCGATTTGGGACGCATCGCGAGTAGTCACGGACAATGAATTTCCTTAAGTGAAACGCTGCTAAGCCAAGCAAGACTGGCTGCCCAAACTAGGCTGATAAGGTGCCGCTAAGGCTGCAAATAAGGCCGCGCAGACACGGCTACAAGTTGCATGGCCTGCGCTTGTCGGATGAACCCGGGCGCCAGTTCCGGTCACACGCGTAAACACGTCGGCGTGTCCGGCCTTCAACGTTTTCAAACGCTAGCGCAGTGCATCAAAGCGTCCGGCGTGCTGCGTTGGCTTGGCGAGCGGCCGTCCATTTGGATGACGCTTCTTCGGTACGGCGGCTGGCGGCGCTATGCGTTGCATGGCGCCCAATCTAATCTATTATGGCTGCATCGCCAGCTTCAGTCCAAGCAGGATGAAGATGAGGCCAATAATTTTTTTCTCCCAACGGCGCAGCCAGTGCAAACGTGACATGATGCGGCCAAGCAAGCGTATCGAAAAGATTAAAGCCGTCAAGTACAACACCCCTATGACGACAAAGATTAGCCCAAGCACGACGAACTGCCAAAACGTCGCACCGTGCTCTGGATGCGCAAACTGTGGCAGGAATGCAAGAAAGAACAACGCGACTTCTGGATTGAGCACCTCGACCAGCATCGCTTGAACAAAGGCTTTCTTAGGTGAGACCGCAGCCGGCTTCGGCGTAAGCGCATACTCAAGCGTCGGTTTCTCGAGCCACGCCTGCACGCCAAGATACAGTAGATAGGCGGCGCCGGCCACTTTAACGATATTGAATGCCAGTGCCGAGGTCATCAGCAACGCGGATAAGCCCACTGCTGCACAGAGCGTGTGGATCAGATCTCCAGCCGCCACACCAAACCCGGTGAATACGCCGATTTTGCGGCCGCCTTGTACTGTGCGCGCGAGCACCAGCAGCACGGTTGGCCCCGGAATCAGCAATAGTCCGAGCACGACCACGACAAAGGTGCCCAAAGTCGAAAATTCCAGCATCAAAAGCGCCTATCATCGTTCATTGATCACTTCAAGCCACGTCCATATGTGCTGCTATCAAGCCTGGCACATGGGCGATAATAGCCCATAGTCATTCTGGGGAGCCTGATCGTGCGCAATAAGCGCAGGAATTCGCTGCTGCGATCGCGCCGGCCCAATTCACCCACCACTTCGCCGGTGGTGATGTTCCCATTCTCGCAGCACGCTTTTTGGGTCAGCGCGTATGGGGTAGCCCGGCGACTTGGCACGCGTTACGGCTTGCTGTCGTCGAACAGGTTCATGATCTGCTGGCGCTCCGCCGAATTCACATCGGGCGGCGGCGCCGGCGGTTGCATGCCACCCGGTCCCACCGTGCCGAACTGCGCGTTCGAATCGCTTGCGCCGGCCGGCACGTTCGCGTCAAGCCCGATCGACGCGATAAAGCCGTTACCTGGCGTCTTATCCGCGTAGAACAACTCGCCGTCGATCATCGTCAACCCTTCGGGCATCGGCGCCTGGTACTGCGGCACGCCACGCAGCGCGCGTCCCATGTACTGGACCCAGATCGGCAGCGCCAGCTGCGCGCCGAATTCTCGACTGCCGAGCGATTTGGGCTGGTCGTAGCCCATCCACGCGACCGCGACCAAGGTAGGCTGATAGCCGGCAAACCAGCCGTCCTTGGCGTCGTTGGTCGTCCCAGTTTTGCCGGCCAGGTCGCCGCGATGCAACACGTTAGTTCCCGAGGCAGTGCCCACCGACGCGACCGAATGCAGCAGGCTGTTCATCACATACGCGTTGCGCGGCGCGATCACCTGCGGTGCATTCTGGCCGGCCACCAGCGGCTGGGCCTTCAGCAGCGGCTCGCCGTGCGCGTCGACAACCTGCGCGATCAAATACGGATTGACCCGGTAGCCGCCGTTCGCGAAGACCGAATAGGCCGCCGCCGACTGCAGCGGCGTCACCAGTCCGGCGCCTAGCGCCATCGGTAGGTAGGGTGGCGTCTTGTCAGGATCGAAGCCAAACCGCTCGGTCACATATTGCTGTGCGTACTGCGTGCCGATATACGACAGAATCCGGATCGATACCAGGTTCTTAGACTTTTGCAATGCCACGCGCATCGGCATCGGGCCGTCGGGCTGGTCATCATCCTTCGGTTCCCACGCCTGCCCACCCGGTGTCGTCGGCGGAAAATACAGCGGCGCGTCGTTGATGAGGGTCGCCGGGCCCAGTCCTTTTTCCAACGCGGCCGAATAAACGAACGGCTTAAAGCTCGAGCCCGGTTGCCGCCACGCCTGCGTGACATGGTTGAACTTGTTCTTGTTGAAATCGAAGCCGCCGACCAGCGCGCGGATCGCACCGTCCTGCGGCGCGACTGACACGAGCGCACCTTCGACCTGCGGCAGTTGCGTGATCAAGGCCCGGCCGTTCGCCTCGCGCACGATGCGGATCACCGAGCCGGCTCGGATCCGCACTGACGCCGACGCGCGGGGCGACAGTGCGCCTGCAGCAAACCGCAGCCCGTCGCCGCTAATCTGCACAACGGTGCCATCGGATAATTGCGCATCGACTTGCCGCGGACTCGCGTCAATGACCACGGCGGCAAGCAAATCACCGTTGTCCGGATGGCCGACGAGCGCGTCCTCGATCGCCTGGTCGCGCTCATCGCCGGCGGGCGGCAGCTCGATGCGCGCCTCGGGTCCGCGATAGCCATGGCGGTGCTCATAATCGAGTATCCCTTTGCGCACCGCGTCGTAGGCGGCGGCCTGATCCGCCGAGTCAATCGTCGTCGTGACCGTCAGCCCGCGCGTATAGGCTTCGTCGCGATATTGCGCGTACATCGCCTGGCGCACCATTTCGGCGACATATTCCGCGTGCACATTGTATTCGTTGCCCGCTGTGCACACGTGCAAGTCCTCGTGGATCGCCTGGTCGTATTGGTCCTGCGTGATGTAGCGCAACTCGAGCATGCGCTTCAGAATGTACTCTTGCCGTATCTTCGCACGCCTGGGATTGACGATCGGATTGTAGGCGGACGGCGCCTTAGGCAATCCCGCCAGCATGGCGGCCTGCGCTAGCGTGATGTCCTTCAGGTCCTTGCCGAAGTACACGCGGGCCGCCGCGGCAAACCCGTACGCGCGCTGACCGAGATAGATTTGATTCATGTACAGCTCGAGAATCTGATCCTTGGACAGCGCTGCCTCGATCTTATAGGCGAGCAACATCTCGTAGATCTTGCGCGTATAGGTTTTTTCGCTGGACAGGAAGAAGTTGCGCGCTACCTGCATCGTAATCGTGCTCGCGCCCTGCGCCCGCCCGCCGTGCATTAGATCCGTGATGCCCGAGCGCAGGATGCCGATGAAGTCCACGCCGCCGTGCTCATAGAACCGATAGTCTTCGATCGCCAGCACGGCCTGCTTCATCACGTCGGGCGTGTCCTGGATGCGCACAAGGCTGCGGCGCTCCTCGCCGAATTCGCCAATCAACACGTGGTCGGCCGTGTAGACGCGCAATGGCACCTTAGGGCGATAGTCGGTCAACACGTCCAGCGATGGCAGCTTGGGTCCCATCACCGCCAGCGCGTAGCCCAGCACCAGTGCGCCGATCATTGCGGCGCCCGCTACTAGGCCAGCAAAGCGCAGCATGAACAAGGCAGCTAGCGAGCGCGACCCGCCCCGCTGGCGTGCCGCGGCACGCTGCCGCGTCGGTGGCGCGCGACGCTCGGCGCGTTGAGGATCGGACGGATCGGGTCGTTTTACGGTAGGCATGTCAGGATAACGCCGCGGTCTCATTAACGCGCGTGATGTTACCGCCCCGTGCGGATTGCGGCGTCGCGACAAAACGCGCATTTTAATGCGTGCACGCGGCGCTCCCTCCGACTTTTTTGTAAGCAATTGCTGAGGCGCGCTGCCGCACCGCGTCGGAGCCACGTCGCGTATGATCCGCACATCAGGCAGCGCGGCGGCGCAACAAATTCGCCATCAACCCGTCAAAGCACGGGCGTAGCCTGTGCGCGACCCGGCCAATGGCGCAACAAGCGCGGCCCTTGCAACCACCCGCCCGGTCCCCCTATTCGCGACGGTCGATGCCCGTGCGCGGTCCAACCAACGGAGGAATTCATGTCGTTACTGAACACCATCTCCCGTACGCTCAAGGGCTTGCTAAACGACGCAGCCGAATCCGTCCAGGATCCCTCGCGCGACGCGCGGCAGATCATACGCGAACTGGACGACAGCATCGCGAAGGCGGAGAACGCGCTGATCGAGATTGAGGCGCAGGTCGCGATGCAGCGCAGCAAGCGCGACGTTGCCGATAACAAAGTGAAAAAATACGAAGACGGAGCGAAACGCGCGCTGCAAGCCGGCGATGAGGCACTGGCCCGCGAAGCGCTCAGTGCCCAGGCAAATGCGCAGGCTGAACACGATGCGATTGCGAAGGAACTGGCGGCATTAGAGCCGTCGGTGGGACAACTCAAGCAGCAAATCAACGAGATGCGCGAACGTCGCAACGACCTGAATGCGCGCTCGAATATCCTGCAAGCCAAGCAGCAGATCGCGCAAGCGAAGGACACGGCGGCCACTGCGCTGGGCGGCATCGGCGGCCAAAACCTGGCAGAGGACTTTCAGAAGCTCGAGGACAAAGTCGCACTGCAGAACGCGCGCTCCGACTCGCGGCTGAACTCGGCTGACGAGCGTAGTGGCCAAGCGCTGGATGACAAGCTGGCCGCGCTGTCCAAGGGGCCCTCCATTGACGATCGTCTCGAGGCGCTGAAGAAGCAACTCGGCACGACCGCCCAGTCGTAAACCGCATGCGCCACGCTCCGGCGCACCCCTATACGGCCGATGCATGGCCCGATCGAACGATGAAGACACTCCTGGCGATCATCCTGACCAGCGCCGCCATCGCAGCGTCGGCTGCAGCCTTTACGGTGCCCAGCACGCGCGATGTCGACAATGCGATTGCACGAGGCAACTGGCAGCAGGCGCACAGCCAGCTCGTCGAAGTGTTGCGCATGCACCCGAATAGCGCCCACGCGCATTACCTGTACGGCCAGGTACTTGCCCGGGAAGGCCGAGCCTCGGACGCGCTGGCCGAACTCCAGAAAGCGCGGGCGCTCGACCCTGAACTGCGCTTTGCCTCCAGCGCCGCGCAGTTCAACGCCATCGAGGCACGCATGCAGCAACAGGCCGGGCGCGCGGTGTCGCGCAGTGGGCCGCCGCCGTCTACGTCCGCGATGCTGCCCAGCACCGCCGACACAGCAGTGGCGCCCATCGCGCCGCCTGCACACGCGCCGCACCACGGCCCATCGATTGGCATGTGGATCGGCTTCGTGATCGTGCTTGCATTGGTCGTGCTGCTGGTACGGCGCACCGTGTTGCGCGCACGTTCGAACGATGACAGTCGCGTGCAGAAGCTGCGCCGCGCGCAACTCAAGCGCGCGACCGAACTGCTGAATGCGGCGCGCTCGCTCAAACTCGATGTGCGCCTCTCGACGGTGCCGGGACATGAAACGCTGCTGGCCGAAGTCGACGCGATCGAAACCGCGTTGCGCGCATTGACCGACAAGCTCGTGAACAACGGCAGCCCGGTGCCCGACTACGCACTCGAGGATCTCGAGCGTCGCCTGAACAGCGCCCGAGCCCGCACTGAAGAACGACCGGATCCGAATGCGATCGCGGGCAACGCTGGCGCCGGTACCGATATCCCGCCAAGCAGCGGGAACCCGTCCGTCTATGCCCAGGAAGCCGAACGATTCGGCCATGCAAGGGGCGGCGCGGCGGCACCGCAGCCGCAGCCGCAGCCGCAGCCGCAGCCGACCGTGATCGTACAGCAACCGGGCGGCGGTGGGGGCAGCATGGGCGGGTTGCTGACCGGCGTGCTGCTCGGCCAGATGCTCGGGGGCAGCCGCGAGCGGGTGATCGAGCGCGATGTGATCGTTGATGACGAGCGCCGGCGAGGCAATGCTGGCGCCCAGCCCGACCCGGGATTCGATGTTGGCCGTGGCAACGACGATTGGGGCGACGACGCGGGCGGTAACATCGACGTCGGCGGCAACGACGACTCAAACTGGACTTGAGCAGCCTGCGCATTGCACGCAATCGATGGGGCATCCACCGCAACTATGGCTACGACTGCGACTGCTGCGGCCCTCACGCGTAGGGTCGCTCGAATGCGGCGGCCAACCTGACTGCAACGTCGTCGGCCTGTTCAGGCAGCACGTTGGTAAAGCTCATTAACAACGCGTCGCGTCGCCGCTGCTGCCCATACCACTGCGACAGCGCATCGGGCGCAAGGCCGCTGCGCACCGCTGCCCGGGCCAGCAACACGTCGTTCGCCAACGAGCCGTCGCTTGGCGCAGAGCATTTACGCAGCCAGCCAATCAGATGCATGCCGCCGACGCTGGGCGAAATATCCAATACGCCGCCAACGCGACGGCGCAGCGCCGCGGCAAGTGCGTCGCGGCGCACCGCATACGCGGCACGCATCCGGCGAATGTGCCGGCTGAAATGTCCAGCTTCGATGAAGGCCGCGATGCTTTCCTGCAGTGTCAGGGCCGGGGGCGGGGCCAGTAATGCGGCCACCTTGACCAAGTGCCCGGCGAGCGTAGGCGGCGCGACGATATAGCCGAGCCGCAGGCCGGGCGCGAGCGCCTTGCTGAAGGAGCCAACATAGAGCACGCGCTCGCCGCCGTCCAGGCTCGCCAGCGCGGGCAACGGCCGGCCTGAGTAGCGGAATTCCCCATCATAGTCGTCCTCGACGACCCACGCGTTGGCGCGCGCCGCCCAATCCAGCAGCGCGAGCCGCCGCGGCAATGACAGCGAGACCCCCAGCGGCGCCTGGTGCGAAGGCGTGACGAGCGCCATGCAAGCTCGGGGGGCCTTCGCCACGCCTGCGTCGACATCCAGTCCTTCGTCGTCAACTGGCACGCTAACTAATTGCGCGCCGACCAGCCTTAACGCGTCGCGTGCTCGCCGGTAGCCGGGATCCTCGAACCAGATCGGGCGCGACGCCGTCTCCGGCAATAACGCCGTCATCAGTAGTCCAAGCGCGCCATGATACCCGTTCGTGATAATGATCCTGGCGGGGTCGCAATCGATTCCGCGCGCTATCGCAAGATAACCGGCAATCGCACGACGCAAGCGGGACTGTCCCTGCGCATCGCCGTAACTGAATGCCTCCGCGGCCAGCACGCGCACTTCGTGACTCGCCACCCGGGCCCACAGCTTGCGCGGGAACAAGTCCAACGCGGGCAGCCCCATTTGCAAAGGCGCCACGGCTATCGCGGCACTCACCGATGCATTGTCGGCCGACGGTGCAGGCGCAGGCTTCGTCGGCCCATGCTGTGGTGGAAGTCGTGCATTGACCCGGGTGCCAGCTGCGCCGCGCGTCTCGATAAATCCTTCCACTGCGAGCAACGCGTAGGCGAGTTCAACTGTGCCGCGGGCGGTATTGAGTTGCGTGGCAAGCGCACGTGTGGACGGCAGCCGCATGCCGGCGGGCAATCGACCGTCCAAGATGCCCTCGCGAAGCCGGGTAACCAGTTGCCGATACATAGGCTCGTCACACCGACGGTCTAGCTCAAGCGTGCAGGCCCACTCGGCCGCCGGCATGGTGCTGGGCCGACTTTTGCGCGCCACAGCCCGCTTGCCGCCGTGCTCCGCTGTCATCGCCCTGCTCCAGCTCGCATCATGGCCTACTCATTTAAACCGTTTTTGGCCTTTTACGATAACCCATTCGCCGCCTACGATAAAGGCTCCTAGTCCATTGACGCGAAAGGAAACCCTGATGAGCCAACCTCGCCTGCCTTACCGTGAACTGTCCAAGGACGCCTATCTCGCATTGGCATCGGTCAATGCCGCACTGGGACGCTCCGCGCTCGGCCAGAAGCTGTGTGATCTTGTGTTCCTACGTGTATCACAAATCAACGGATGTGCGTTTTGCGTCGACATGCATTCACACGACCTGCTTCAGCAAAGCGAAGACGTGCAGCGCCTGCTCAGCATACCAACCTGGCGCGAAACCGAGATGTTCGATGCGCGGGAGCGCGCCGCGCTGAACTGGGCCGAGCGCCTGACCACACTACCTGGTGGCCATCCAGCCGATGCCGATTTCCAGGCGCTGAAAACTCACTTTAGCGATACGGAGATTGCCGACCTGACTTTCGCGGTCGCGGTAATCAACGCCTGGAACCGCCTCGGCGTCGGCATGCAACTGCCGGTCACACGCAGTACCGCCAGCGCCGCCAGCGCCGCTTGAGTCGCTTGAGTCGCTTGAGTCGCTTGAGTCGCTTGAGTCAGTTGAGTCAGTTGAGTCAGTTGAGGCGCCTGGGTCGCTTACATCGCTTGACGCCGCTGGGGCGGAACCGTCGCAGCGGTGGCGCGGGCCCCCATTCGCACCTTTATTGATAAGATTTGCCCAGGCCCGCGCTGCTTCGCGGCCTGGCGCACATTTCTGCCGCCCACTGCCCCATCGCCCGAAACGTTGCGCGCTCAACCGCCTATGCGTTTTTCGGGGGAACCGCTCTATGAGCATGCTCAAGGAATTGAAAGAGTTCGCCGTCAGGGACAATATGATGGATCTGGCTGCTAGCGTCATCATTGGCGGCGCGTTCGGCACCCTCGTCAATTCGCTGGTCAGCAAGCTGCGCGCGCCGGCGCTGCAGGCAGCCACGCCGGCAACCCTGGCAGCACCACTCGAGGATATCGCGTTGCGGCGCGAGATCCGCGACGAGCTGAAAAACCGCGACTGACACGCCTACACAGGGTCCCGCGTGACGCGCAGCAAACGCCGCAGCGTCACAGCGTCAAGCGGTGGGCGTAGACAACGCGTCATCGCTGCCCTTAGCCATTGCGATCTCTTCGATCAGGCCTTCAAGCAGCGTGAAGTTGACTGGCTTGGTCAGATGCGACATAAAGCCGGCATCGAGACAGCGGCGTACGTCGTCATCCGAGCCATAGCCGGTCAACGCCACCGCCGGCACGTGTGCGCCGGTCTCGGTGCCCCGCAACGCCGTGATTAAGTCCAGCCCCGTACCATCGGGCAAGCCAATATCGCTGACCACCAGGTCGAAGCGCTGCTGCTGCGCGGCCTGCAGCGCTGAGGCCACGGTCCCGGTTGCGATCACATTGTGGCCAAAGCCCGTGATAAGTTGAGCCATCACCTCGGCTGTGTCCTGATGGTCCTCGACCAGCAGGATGTCCAGCGTGGCGCGCTGCGGCGCCGCCGCGATCGTACCGCGCTCCATCACCGGCCCGGGTGCCTCGACACTAGGCAACACGATCGTAAAGGTGGCGCCGCGCCCTAATCCCTCACTGGCGGCATGCACCGTCCCACCATGCACGTCGGTCAGCGCCTTGGTGATGGCCAGGCCTAGCCCCAGGCCACCGTACTGCTGGGTGGTGTGCCGCCCACCCTGCTCGAATGCGTTGAACAGTCGCCCCAGCTGCTCCGGCGCGATGCCGATACCGCTATCTTGCACGTCAATTTGAATCTGCGGCACACCCGCTTCGGATGGCGCCTCGGCATCGCGCGTGCGCAGCACGATGCGGCCATGCTCGGGCGTAAACTTGGCCGCGTTCTTGATCAAGTTCCATAGCATCTGCTGCAATCGCGCACGGTCGCCACGGACGAAGCGGTGCTGTGCAGCGCAATCCAATTCCACGCGCAATTGCTTGACCTGGATGTCGCTGCGAAAAATTTCCAACACCGCATCGATGAGTTCGTGCACATCCACAGTCTCCAGCGCCAGCAGCAGCTTACCGTTGGCTACTCGCGTCAAGTCCAGTAAATCGTCGATCAGGCGGGCCTCTAACTCGATATTGCGTCGAATGACCTTCATGGCGGAGCGCACCGGGTCGGGAACGTCACGCGCGCGCTCGAGCATTCGCGCACTGGCCAGCACCGGCGTGAGTGGCGTGCGCAACTCGTGCGACAGCATCGCGAGAAAACGGTCCTTCGCACGATTGGCCTCTTCGGCCGCCTGCCGCGCCGCCTGCTCGGACTGGAGCAGCCGCTCGCGCTCGTCGCTTGCTTCGCGCTGATCCTGGATGTCCGTACACGTGCCAAACCACTTCGCAATGCGCCCATCCGCTTCGCGCAAGGCCGTACCTCGCAAGCAAAACCAGCGATACACGCCGTCATGGCGCCGCAGCCTCACCTCGCGAATGAAGCTGTCCGCGCCCTGCCCGATGGTCTGTCGCCATGCATCACGCAGCGCGGGAAGATCATCGACATGGACCGCGTCGAACCACCCGGCACCGAGTTCCGCGCCAGCTGGCATTCCGGTGTAATCCGACCATTGCCGGGACAGAAAATCGCATTCGCCGCCCGGCGTGCAAGTCCAGACCAGATGCGGCAGCGCTTCGGCAATGGTCCGATAGTGTCGCTCGCGATCGCGCATCCGCTCAGAGTCCGCCACGACACGCCGCATCCGCGCTTCATTCAACGCACGTTCGACGGCCTCGGGCAGGTAATCGAGGTAATCGGCTGCTTTTGGCACCACATCGGACACGCCGGCACGCAACGCCTCGATGATCCGCGACTCGTCCGAAAAGCCTGTCGCTAGGATAGCCGGCAGCTTGATCCCGCGTGCAACCAGTCCACGGAAAAAATCCAGTCCGGTTTGTGGCGTACCGAGCCGGTAATCGAGCACGAGCAGATCCGGCAACGGCTCGCCGATGCAATCGAGCGCCTGCTGCACCGTCGAACAGGCACTGACGCGATAGCCGACCCGCCGCAACGCGCGCGCCGCAAGCAATAGGATACCCTCGTCGTCGTCGAGCACCAGCACGTGAGCGTCGCTGGACATAATGGCTCCGGAACGTGGTCAGCGTGCGCTCGGCCGCACGCTGCACGGCAGCTTTACGACCTGCAGGAAGAAGCCCAGCCGCCTGACCGCCTCGATAAATGCATCGTATTCGACCGGCTTGGTGATATAGACATTGCAGCCGAGTTCGTAGCACCGCTCAATTTCGCGCGGATCGTCGGTGGTCGTGAGCACGATGACCGGCAGCGACGCGGTCTGCGGCGATTCCTTCAGACGGCGCAGCACCTCGACCCCGTCCACGCGCGGCATCTTCAGATCCAGCAGCACCACACAGTTGCGCAGATCGCCGAACGGTGCGGGACCGAAGAAATAGTCTAGCGCCTGGTGACCGTCGGACAGCCGCTTAAAGCCATTGGTCAGGCCTGCGCGGCGCAGATTGCGCTCAACCAGCGTCGCATGGCCATCGTCATCCTCGATTAGGATGATGCTGACCGTCTCCCCGATTGTCATGATTTTTCCCAAGAAGTATTGTATGCACCGGCATACGGACCGAAACCGGCGTCCTCAACCCGGTGCGCGGTCAGTACATGCAGAGCAGCCATGCCCGCCTCGCGCTGTGCCCAGTAAGGCAAACGTTTGCCGCTGTCTTGATTTTTCACCTCTGGTGCGCGGCCGATCGCAACACCTCCCGGGTACACCATGCCCAGCGGCGCGTGTGCGGGTAACGCAACGTAGAACGTCGATCCTGCGCCTTCGGCCGACTCGACCCAGACACGTCCGCGATGTCGCTCCACCATCCGCTTGACCAGTGCAAGCCCGATTCCATCGCCAGGGCCCGCATCCGTATGCAGCCGCTGGAACGCGCTGAATACCTTCGGCAGCGACGCCGCCGGAATGCCGCGCCCGTTGTCTCTTACATAATAGACGCGATGGCGCTCGCCCGTGCCAGCTAGCCGCGCCGTGGCGATGCGACCGTCCGCCCCAAGTTGCATGACGTGCGCCGTGGGCGCGGCGGCTTGTGGCGAGTCGCCGTCACCGCCCGGATTGATCCAACCGACCTCGATCACGCCGCAGCGGGACGGATCTAGGTAAGCAAATGCATTGCCGAGCAACTGGCCGAAAATCTGCTCGATCGCGCCAGCATCGCCCCATGCCGGCGGCAGCGGCTGAATCAGCACGCGTGCGCCGTTCGCCGACGTTTGGCCCTTCAGCGCCCCGATCACCCGCTGCAATACGACGTTCATGTCCACCAGCGCCCACTGGTACTCGACCCGACCCGCGCGCGACAGCCGCAGCAATGCCTCGATGATGCCACCCGCGCGCGTGACCGCGCTTTGCAGGAAGCCGATCGACTCTTGGATCTCGCCGTCGACGATGCGCTGCAGCCGCTCACGCTCGGCCACGGGCAGATCCAGCTCGCTAATCGTCTCGCGCAACTCGCTGGCCGAGACCTTCAACTCGCGCGAGAACCCTTGCAGATTCACCAATGGCGAGCGCAGATCATGCGACACGCTGTAAATAAACATCTCATTGTCCTGCGTCTGTTGACGCAATTCCTCGTTGACCTGCGCAAGCTCACCGGTGCGTCGCTGCAAGTCGGCCTTCAGCAGTGCGTGCTCGCGTTCAGACCGCACCAGCTTGCGGCTCGTATCGTGCAGCACCTCATCAAGCTGCGCGATTTCGTCGCGACCACCCAATGGGGCGCCTAGCGGCTCGCCCGTACCCAGGCGCAGCGCGTTCGTCGTCAAAACCTCGATCCGCTGGCCGATGTGTCGCGCAAACGCAAGCGCTGCGATCACCGCAATCAGTAGCGACACACTCACCGCAAACCAGAGCATGAACTGTTGCGTCTTCAGCGAGCCTTGCAACTGAGCGTTACGATCCGCCTGCAGCTTGTTCTCCGCATCGACGAAGTCGCCCAGCTCGCCGCGAAATTCATTGATCTCGCGCGGCATTTCCTCACCGCGGTATGCCTCGATGACGCGCTGGCGCTCACCCTCGCGCAATTGCTCGGCCACGCGCTGCGTCAGCTTGCGATACCGGTCGATTGTCTCGCGCATACGCGCAATGCGGCCGGTCTGCTCGGGATTGTCGGCTACCGTCGCCTCGAGCGCATTAAGCCGGTCGGCCAGCTCGACCCATGTCGCGCGCTTGTCCGCGAACGACGGGTCACCGACGATAATCCCCGCCCGCAATTGCGACGCCTGGCGCAGCAACGGACCAAGCAGCGCCTCGGCCTGATTGATCACCTTTTTGGATTGCAACGCCCATCGTTCGGCGTCGGCCACTTGCCGCTCCACGCCGAATAACGCGACCAACAGCGCCAGCTCGCACACTACCGGCACCGCGACGAGCAATAGTCCCTTGGTAAAGAGCCTCATGCGCCAACCGGCATCCGCTCGAACGTCAATGCATGTCCCCTTGTAGAAGGCCGGCGTCACATTACGGGTCTAGTGCCGGCCAGCAAACGATTATCGGCCTTGCACGCCGATATTTCAATCGCGGAGCAAGCTCGCGGCGACATGATCCGGAGTCATTTTTTGAAATCGGTCAATATGCTATAAAGATCGGCATGCCTGCGCGACGAGCGCCGCTGTGTTTGCCGCAGCCGCCGTCTTTTCATTCCATCCATGCCGTTTGAGATGAATACCATGTCCACTCCGAAAAAGCGCAGACACGCATCCAGCGATGAGTCTTTTTTGGCCCAACTCGCTGGCTGCAAGCCGTTCGCGCAACTCGACACTAAGATCGCACGCGCCCGCGCTCAGGACGAACCCGTACTGTATACGGATGCGTTGCCGGGCCTGGATGTGCTGATCTGCACGGTGCGCGGCGCGCAGCCGCCCTACCCGCGTGCGGCCGAGCTGCGCCGGCGCTGTATCGAATCGGTGGCCCATGCGTTAGAGCAGCCGCTGGATGGGCTCGAGCGCGGCGGCTATTGGTACGAGGCCAACGGCGTCGGCTTCCTGGTGTTCGCCAGCCGGGCACGCACCGCGATCCTTCCGCAATTCTGCTCGGTCGCAAGCCGGCGCTCACACGGCGCCGAACGTAACATGCGACGCCCGCTGCGAACACGGCAGACCTAATCCGCGGCGTGCCGCCGAGGCAGCCGCATGTCGTTCATCGGTGGCGTTTGCGCCGTCACGCGACTTCGCGCAACTGGCCGGACACCTGGGCCTCGGTTAAGTGGGGCGCGAACATTTCGATCAACCGGTATGCATAGGCGCGCAGGAACGCGCCCTTGCGCAGTCCAACGCGGGTCGTGCTCGGCTCGAACAAGTGCTGCGTGTCCAGTGCGACCAACTCACTGTCTCGCTTCGGATCGTACGCCATCGCGGCGACAATGCCCACGCCCAGTCCCAGTTCGACGTATGTCTTGATCACGTCCGCGTCGATCGCCGTCAGCACCACATCCGGCGCAACACCAGCCCGCACGAACGCCTGGTCCACGTGCGAGCGTCCTGTGAAATCCTGGTCGTACGTGATGATTGGGTAGTCGGCAATGTCCTCCAGCGTCACTGCGGGCCGGGTCGCGAGCGGATGCTCACTTCGCACCACGACGGTGTGATGCCACGAGTAGCCTGGAAATGTCACGATCTCGCCGTAGCGGTCCAGGCCCTCGGTCGCGATACCGATGTCCGCGTCGCCGTTGATCACCATTTGCGCGATCTGGTGCGGACTGCCCTGGCGTAGCGCGAGATGGACCTTCGGATACATCTCCTTAAAACGATGCACGACCTTGGGCAACGAGTAGCGCGCTTGCGTGTGCGTGGTGGCCACCACCAGATGGCCGGTGTCCTGATCTGCATACTGCCGCGCGACGCGGCGCAGATTTTCCGCATCAAGCAACATGCGCTCAATCAGCGTGTGCACGGCCTTGCCAGGCTCTGTCAAGCCAGTGAGCCGCTTGCCCCGGCGGATGAAGATATCGACACCGAGTTCGTCCTCGAGATCCTTGATTTGCTTGGAGACCCCGGATTGCGACGTGTACAGTACATTCGCCACTTCGGTCAAATTCATGTTCTGGCGCACAGCCTCGCGCACGAAACGCAGTTGCTGGAAGTTCATTTCGTTTCCTCAGATTCTCATCGCTGCACAGGAAACACCCGCACGGCGCGCGGCACCGCGGTCACACCGTCGCCGACGTCCAGCCTCAGCGCGCGCCATGCGTCACGATCGAGCTCCGCTTCCAGCGTCTGGCCAGTCTGAGCCTGCAGTTCAACGCGCACCGAGCCGCCCAGCGGCACGATCCGCCGCACGTCCACGCGGATGCCGTCCTGCGCGGCGCGTGCCTGTGGCACCAGTTGTAGATCGTGCGGGCGCACAAAGGCAAGCGCTGGTCCGCTGAAGTCTCCCTGCGCGGCGATCCATCCGCCTTCGCCGTGCGGCACAAAGCCCTGTTTGCCCAGTGTGCCAGCCAGCCGGTTCGCCGCGCCGAGAAATTCATAGACGAACGCATTACTCGGGTGGTCGTAGATGTCCTGCGGGCTGCCGATCTGCTCGACGCGGCCATGATTGAGCACCACGATTCGGTCCGCAACCTCGAGTGCCTCCTCTTGGTCGTGCGTGACGAAGAGGGTCGAGATAGGCAGGTCGTCATGCAGACGCCGCAACCAGCTATGCAGCTCCTTGCGCACCTTGGCATCGAGCGCGCCGAATGGCTCATCGAGCAACAGCACCTTGGGCTCGATTGCCAGCGCGCGCGCCAGCGCAATGCGCTGGCGCTGTCCGCCCGACAGCTCAGATGGATAGCGTTGCGCGAGCCAATCCAGTTGCACGAGCTTGAGCAGCGCGTGGACCTTTTCCCGGATTTGCGCTTCTGACGGGCGCTCGCGGCGCGGCTTCACACGCAGCCCGAACGCGGCGTTCTCGAACACCGTCATATGACGGAACAGCGCATAGTGCTGGAACACAAAGCCGACCTGACGCTCGCGCGCGCCGACGTCGTTCACGTCCTGCCCGTGCAGCACAACCTGGCCCACCTCTGCCTGCTCCAAGCCTGCAATCACGCGCAGCAGCGTGGTCTTGCCACAGCCGGACGGCCCGAGTAGCGCGACCAGTTCGCCGGACGGGAATTCCAGCGACACATTGTCGAGCGCGGTGAAATCGCCAAAGTGCTTTTGCAAGTTGCGAACAATGATGCCCATATCCATTTCCGCGTGGATGGCTAGCTGGCTGCCGGCTCGCTCGACGTCTGGATGAGCCGGCGCTGCGCGATCAACTTCAACGCGAGCGTCACCAGCGCAAGCAACGCCAGTAGCGACGCGACCGCGAACGCGGCGACGAAGTTGTATTCGTTGTAGAGAATTTCCACGTGCAAGGGCATCGTGTTGGTCTGCCCGCGAATGTGGCCAGAAACCACCGAAACTGCACCAAACTCGCCCATGGCGCGGGCGTTGCACAAGATCACGCCGTACAATAGGCCCCACTTGACGTTGGGCAGCGTCACGCGACGAAAGATCTGCCAGCCGGAGGCGCCCAGCACGCGGGCCGCTTCCTCCTCGTCGGCGCCCTGCGCCTGCATGAGCGGAATCAATTCGCGCGCGACAAATGGAAACGTGACAAACACCGTCGCCAGCACGATGCCCGGCACCGCGAAGATGATCTGCACGTTGCGATCTTGTAGCCACGGACCAAACCAGCCTTGCGCGCCGAACATCAGCACGTAGATCAGCCCGGAGATCACCGGCGACACCGAAAATGGCAAGTCGATCAGCGTGGTCAGCAGACTCTTGCCGCGGAACTCGAACTTTGCGATCGCCCATGACGCGCATAAGCCGAATACAACGTTCAGCGGCACAGCGATCACCGCCGTGATCCCTGTCAGCTTGATCGCCGACAGCGCATCCGCGTCGATCAAGGCGTCTAGATAGGCCCCTACGCCGTTGGCTAACGCCTGATAGAACACCGCGGCCAGTGGCAACACCGGGAACAGGCCAAGAAAAAGCAGCGCGATTGCAGTCAGCGCCCACCGTACCGCACGCGGCTCGGTCGTCGCGTCCACATGCGGTGCCCGCTTTGGCTGTACGCTAGCGCCGATTGCGACCGCCGATTGAGTGGCTTGCTGACTCATCGCCCCTCTCCAGCCGTGACCACGGACGGTGCGAGGCCGAGTGGCGGCGCGCGGTGCGTACTAGACGTGCGCCGCTGCAGCCCCCATTGCAGCGCGTTGATCGCCAGCAGCAGCACGAATGATACGAGCAGCATCACGACGGCCAGTGCCGCCGCTCCCGCATAGTCGTACTGCTCCAGCTTCGTGATGATCAACAAAGATGTGATTTCAGACTTCATTGGCATATTGCCCGCAATAAAAATCACCGAGCCATATTCGCCGAGCGCACGCGCGAACGCGAGCGCAAAACCTGTCAGCAGCGCGGGCAGCAACGACGGCAGGACCACGCGGAGAAAGGTCAGCCAGCACGTCGCACCGAGGCAGGCAGCGGCCTCCTCCTGCTCACGCTCGAAGTCCTCCAGCACCGGCTGAACGGTGCGGACCACGAACGGCAAGCCAATGAAGGTCAGCGCGACCAGCACCCCGAGCGGCGTGAACGCCACCTTGATGCCGAGCGCAGCGAGCAGCGAGCCGACCCAGCCGTTACCCGAATAGACGGCGGCCAGCGCAATGCCGGCGACCGCGGTGGGCAAAGCAAACGGCAGATCGATCACCGCATCGACGAGCCGCTTGAACGGAAACTCATACCGCGCCAGCACCCATGCTATGAGAAAGCCGAATACCGCATTGAGCAGCGCGGCGCCCAGCGACGCGCAGAACGTGAGCCGGTACGAGGCCAGCACGCGCGGCGACGCGACGGCACGCGCAAACTCGGGCCACGTCAATGTCGTCGTCTTCAAGAAAGTCGCGGCGAGCGGGACCAGCACCACTAGGCCCAAGTACGCCACCGTGATACCGAGCGTGACACCGAACCCGGGCAACGCACTGGGCTGGCGAAAATAAAAACGACTCATGCCTGCTACTCGCCTCCAAGCATCGCTCGCGCCAGACCCAGGGGATCCGGGCTCAGCTTACGCCGGCGGCCCTCTCAGGCCGCGGACCCCCGCCTGGCAGCCATCGTCGGCTTACTGTGGCTGATAAATCGAATCGAATACTCCACCGTCGGCAAAATGTACTTTTTGAGCCTTCGCCCATCCGCCGAATGTATCGTTGACCGTGTACAACTTGAGCTTCGGGAACTGCCGGATCAGCGCTTCGGGCACCTTGTTCGAGCGCGGCCGATAGAAGTGCTTCGCCGCGATCTGCTGGCTCTGCTCGGTGTACAGGAAGTTCAGATAAGCCTGCGCGAGCTTGCGCGTGCCGCGTCGGTCCACCACCTTGTCGACCCACGCGACCGGCGGTTCGGCCAGAATGCTAACCGATGGCATGACGATCTCAAATTTGTCGGGCCCGAACTTTTTGAGCGACAGAAATGCCTCGTTTTCCCAGCCGACCAGCACGTCGCCGATGCCGCGCTGCACGAAGCTGGTAGTCGCGCCCCGCGCGCCTGAATCGAGCACACCGACATTCCTGTACAGCTTTGCGACGAACTCACGCGCTTGTTGCTCACTGCCACCCGGCTGGTGCAACGCGTACGCCCATGCGGCCAGATAGTTCCAGCGCGCGCCACCGGAGGTCTTTGGGTTCGGCGTGACGATGGACACACCCGGCTTGACTAGATCGTCCCAGTCCTTGATCCGTTTCGGATTGCCCTTGCGCACAACGAACACGAGGTCCGGCAAGCGTTTTTGCCAATCCGCGTCAATCCACCCCTGCTTGGCGATCGCGTCGATATCGTAGGCCAGCGCCAACGTGACGACGTCCGCCTGCAAGCCATCGATGACCGAGCGCGCCTGCGCGCCCGAGCCGCCGTGCGACTGCCTGAACGATACGGTCTCGCCGGTCTTGGCCTTCCATTCCTTTGCGAACGCCTGATTCATGTCCTGGTACAACTCCCGCGTCGGGTCGTACGACACATTGAGTAGCGTCCTATCCGCGACGGCCGCGCCACTGGCCACGAGGCCGCCCGTCAGCACCCATGCCGCGGCCAGTCGCCGCCACACTGATGCACTGGCGCGCTGCCGCGCCCGCCCCGTTACCTGTTCGCTCATTTGGATGCCCGTGGATGTCGTGAGGACCGGCCAAGTCTAACGAACGCATTTCATTATCAAAAATAATCGTTCCTTATGCTTTTATATTCAAAAGTCGTAAGACACCGGACGACGCGCCAACAACTTATGCCACGAGCGAACGGACAGTGCGTTCAAAACGGACAGCGCGTTCAAGTAGCACTTGAAATACTGTGAATACTGTATAAAAATACAGGGACCTGTTCATCCATACAGTAACCTCATGACTAAACTCACCACCCGTCAGCAGCAGGTCTACGACTTGATCCGCCGCGCGATTGAGCGCACCGGCTTTCCGCCGACGCGCGCCGAGATCGCTGCAGAACTCGGCTTCAGCTCGGCCAACTCGGCCGAAGAGCACTTGCGCGCGCTGGCGCGCAAAGGGGTGATCGAACTGGCGGCGGGAGCATCACGCGGGATCCGGTTGCTGTCAACGGAAGACGAACCGCACCCGTACACGCTGCCACATCCAGCGGTCATGCAGTTGTCGCTGCCGCTGGTCGGTCGTGTCGCGGCCGGCAGTCCCATCCTGGCTCAGGAGCATATCGCGCAGCATTACGCATGCGATCCAGCGCTGTTTGCAAGCCGGCCCGACTATCTTCTGAAAGTGCGCGGGATGTCGATGCGCGACGCGGGCATCTTCGACGGAGACCTGCTGGCCGTACAGAAACAGCACGACGTGCAAGAAGGCCAGATTGTGGTGGCGCGGCTGGGCGACGACGTGACGGTCAAGCGCTTCCATCGGCTGGTAAATGGCATCGAATTGATCGCGGAAAATCCGGATTACGAGAACATCATCGTGAGCCCGGGACAAGAAGATTTTGAACTGGAAGGCATCGCGGTCGGCTTGATCCGTCCTAATGCGTACTAAATACCGATATGGAGAAACCGATGAAACGACTTGCCCGCCTGTTTCCGTTACGCGCGTTCGGGCGCCTGCGTCATCTGCGAAGCCTCGTGCCATGCGGTGCATCGTCTCACCCCGCCACTTCGTTCGGTCTGCTGATGGGCGGCGCGACGCTGGCACAGCGCCCGACCGCACCCACGCACGATGGCGTGGCACACGTCGTGCGGGAGTACATGGAATTGCCATCCTGCCTACCAGCTTTCGCACGCGTGCCGCTGCGCCACAGCGTACCTCAGAGTGAACCGGCCCGTCGCCGCCCATGGCGGGAGGACGATCCGGTGCGCGTCTATCGCAGTGCGTCGCGCGTGGTGCTAGTGGGCCATATCGATGCGGTTTGCAGCATGATCGACCGGTATATCGCGGCAGAGGAGATTGGGGTTGCCCACGGTTTGCTGGATTAATTTACTCGCGCTACAACTGCGCATATGACATCGACCTCATTCAAGCGTCTTGTCGCCGCAGGGGTGGCGCTGGCTAGCGTGGTGGCAGGCATGCTCAGCTACGCGTCGCCTTATATCGTCCTGCACCGCCTGGAGCAGGCAGCCGATGCGCGCGACGCCGAGACGGTCAATCGATACGTTGACTACCCTGCATTGCGCGCCAGCCTGAAACAGGAACTCAATGCACGAATCAGGCGCGCGGTCAGCGCGCATATCGATGATTCGCCGCTGGCGCAGGCAGTCGCCAGTGTCGGCACGATGGTCGGTTCCGCATTGATTGCGCCCATTGTCGAAGTTTATGCGACGCCAGACGGCGTAGCCGCGTTACTGGCCGGCATGCCTCCACGCGATGTGGCGAGCGACACGGCACCGCCGGGCCCGGTGCGGGCTCCGCAAGCCGGTGCGACACGCGGCACAGCCGTGTCGGCTACCTCGGGCTCCGCCGGTTCCAGTGCACCAAGCGGCCAGCAGCCCCCGGCCGGCACATCCGTAAGCGGCGGCGCTCAAGTGAGCGCCGGCTATCGCGGCATCAACGAGTTCGTGGTCCGATACCGCGCTGGTCCGAAGGAGCCGCCGTATGCGGCGATTTTTCACCGCACCGGCGTCTTCGGCTGGCAACTTGTCGGGGTCAAATTCAATGGTTCATGATGCGGGCCATTGTGACACGCGGCAGGCCCTATACAAGCCCACCCCGTAGCGCGATGAGTCGGGCCCTTTCCGTAGCTGCGGCGGTGGATAACTCGGCGCCATCCGCTTTGCCCGCGCTCGAGACAGCAACCAGAATGTTGCAGCGAGCGCGGTCCAGCAACTGCATATTCTTTGGGCCCCTCCACCAGCGGGCCAAAGCCGGTGCGCACACGATGGGTGACCACGACGCGGTCCGTCTGCACATGCGACGCGCACTGAGCCATTTCGTCGATCGGCTTGCCCAACGCGAAATGGCCATGCACGCTCAGGCTCCGTTCTTTGAGCCAATCCCCCCCTTCCTGCAGGATGTTTCGCGCCGCCTGCTAAAACTTGCCCACACGCCACGTCGGTCATCAGGCCCGCACTTTGCCCAATGCTCGAGCGCATGTTCACGACGGCCAGTACATGCGTCTGCGCGCTGAAAGTGCATTTTCGACCGCCGGAATCCACAAAAATGCGGGAAAACGCGAATCCAGGAATTGATTACCATGATCGACCTCTATGCCGGCTCTTTCCCCGATGCCCGAACACAAAATTGAATTTACCGGCGTCAAAAAAGCCTATACAAATAAGGCGATCGTCAATGCTCTGTCGTTTATTGCCAAAAAAGGCGGTGCTACGGGTTACTGAGATCAAACAGCGTCGGCAAGATGACCACGTTGCGTATGTTGCTCGACATGGCATCGTCGAATGCCGGCACCATTCACGATCTCGGCGGGCCCGTGCGTGCAAGGGGTGGTGTGCCGCAACTTAGCGCTCTCGATCCGGACTTCCCGTCATCAAAAATCTGCACATGCTTAGCGATACTTCGTCATTCTGGCGCGCACGGCTAATGCGCGAGCGCCCTCGCTGCTCAAATTCGCATGGCTCGAAAAAGGCTCACTCCCGTGTCACGGGCGGCATGAAACGGCGCCTGACGCTGGCGCGCGCATTGATCAACGACCTCGACCTACTCGTGAGAAACGCACTCACAACCGGCCGGACCCACAGGCGCGTCATCTGGTCTGGCGAGCGCCACTAATTAGCACTGCGCAGGCGGCAGCGCTCAAGGGTGGGTTCGAGCAACAAAATCTCATGCGCATGTTGCTCTGGCGGTGCCTCACGCACTAAAGCACCCGGCAGATAGCCGTAACGCGCTGCCTAGTTGAAGGTTCGGCGATGCAGCGCAATCGAGCCAGTCATCGGCCATATGAAAGCAGACAGCAAGCTCTACCAAAACTGGCTCAAAGGTACGCTGGGCGATGCCATCATGCGGTCCTGTGCGGCGCCGGCCACAAACTACGGACGACCCTGCGCAAGCTGTGGCTTTTCTACGCCCTGATCCTTGGTGCTCTGCTCAGAAGTAAGGTCAGCTTGACTGCAACGTGGTGGTAATATAGATTGAGTTTGTTATTCTTAATAGCATTATTCATTGTCATGTTGTACTTTCCGCTTTGAATCAATATACATTAGGTGGATGATGCAAAAAAATTTAGCTCTGTTAAACCAGATCAAGGCAGAGATAAAGCAACCAGATCTCCCCTCTGATCAGCTCGCCAATGAAGTTTTAGGTACTGATTCAGTGGTACCTGGCGTTCAAGCCGTTCAGCGCTTTTTTTCCGCCCGACGACATCCGGGGGGTACTGAAAGCATCGTTCCCTCCGAAGGAGAAGCGATCGGTGGGTTAAACACTGATCAAGAAGGTTTATGCGCCAATTTCTCGCAATCCAAATTAAAAAATAAATCCTTAAACTCAAATAAAAATTTATGAATAGATCACTATAATTATTATATCGAGAGCGCAAATAAAATATTTTACAATAATACTCAAAAACTCAAAGATAAATTAGATGCGGCACTGAAAGACCTGGCACGCGAACCTGACAACCCGACACTCATTGCTCAGTATCAGGCAATTTGTTCCGAATACACCCTTTACCGCAATGCACAATCGAATATGATAAAATCTTTCAAGGATACCGATTCAGCAATTATTGCCAATTTCCGGTAATCGGAGCAGTCGTCCAATGTTTGAGCGCACATTCGTAACGGAAGCGTTCCCTATGGATGATCGGCTCGACTTCGGATTCTTGTGGTATTTATTAAACTACGATGGTTGCCGTCATCCGCAAACTAAGCGGGTTCATTTGGGACATCAGCCGGCTCGCATATCCCTCGTTGTACGTTCCTGGGGTTTACCCACAAGTTACGGATTTGAATTAAAGACTCTGCCCTTCAAAATTCAAACTTTGGATGGCGGATTATTTGGCATTTTTCATCGATTTTTACATCGGCATGTTAATTGAGCTTCTCACACTAGCCATTGAAAGAAACGCATGTTACGCTTGGTGAGGCGATAATAAATAACTGGTTGCTAGCGACACATTCACATACATGGGAAATTCCTCTTGCACCAGCTGATAAGCCTGTTATAAGTGCATTTCCGTCTGTATTGCGCTGCACCCCTTAACTTACCTATTAAATAATAAATTTTAAATCTATTCAGCGGTGCGTCGTTACCGGTAAAGAATAAAGCTTGACGCAATGCCGAAGTTGCTGCGGACGTTTGCCGGCTTGTCCTGAACTGCAACCTGACGGTCTGAATGGCCGATGAGCCAGTAAACGCAAAAACCCTCTGGCTTTCGCTTAGCGGACTTTAAATGTACATATGACATATAGCAAATATCGCAGATTATTGTGCGTAATTTACGCTATGTCAAAGCGACGTTGCATGTTGCCGGATCGCAGCGATCTTCTCAGCGCCGATTCGTTCCTTCGTCATTTCGGTATCATAGTACGTCTGTAGGTTCACCCAGCTTTATAGATCAACACTAAAGAAAGCACCCAACCGCGCAGCCGTATCGGCCGTGATGGCACGACCGTGTTTAATAATCTTGTTGATACGACGCGGTAGCTCCTCAATCGCTTTCGCCAAAGCATATTGCGAAATGCCCATCGGATCAAGCCATTCGCGCGCCAAAATTTCGCTGGGCATCGCCAGCGGAACTTCCCGAGTCATAGGTTCATCCCCCGATAAGTGGTTAATGGTAGTCGACAATTTCCACGGCAAAAAGCCGTCCTGCTATCAGACTTAACTGGCCTTACAATCGACCGTGGTGAAGCGGAGCACAATCCCTGTCGTGAAATGCGGCGCAACGAGGAGCATCCGTGCATCGAGGCACCGAGACCGAAGACTTTCTGGCGTTCGCGTCTTGGATCACATTGCTCAGCGGTCAGAAAGCCATCGTCGGGATAGCTGCGAAATACGCCGCATTGGCGGGCAATTGTAAGGTCGAATTCCTCGACCTGTCTTGGCTGCAGATAGACGAGACGGTCGCATCATCCGGATTAAGCGCACAAAGCAGCGCGGCAAAAAGCGTGAAGAGGTGATCGAACATATCGAGATCACGCCAGCCATTTCGAAGGGGCTGGCGCGCCTGCGCACGACCCGCAAGGATGATTTGCCTGTATGTGTTCCCGAACCGCTATGGAACGCACTATACGCCGCCGACTTCAAGGCGGAATGGTCGAAGCTGACGGGCAAAGCCCTTGAGTTGAAAAAGATCGAAAGGGGTCACGTCTACAGCCTGCGCGCCTACTACGTGACCTGGCATAAGGCAAAACGCGGCATGCTGCCGAATCTTCATGCAAATTGAGCGGCGACCGCACGCGTCTACGACCGCTAAAGTTCGTGAAGCGGCGAGGCATGTAATGCCTAAATGGAAGCAGATGACAAAGCAAAAGCGTCACTGAATTTTTATTCAGTGACGCTTTTAAACGCTTGATTGCTTAGAAATTCTTTGGGGTGGCCGATGGGACTCGAACCCACGACGACAGGAATCACAATCCTGGACTCTACCAACTGAGCTACGGCCACCACTGCAGGAACCGATACATCGAGGCACGCTGCACGCCGGTAAAAACAAACACCAGCGAAGACCGAAATTATACGCAGGAATTTCCCATTTTGCTAGCGGTGGGACGCAAAAAATTCGGTCCAGATACTGACTTCACTCGGCATACGCTTCCACCATGTGATCATGCCCGGCCGGGCGGGCATTCAACATGGCGCGCGCCTCGTCGAATATGCGCGTATCGCCAGTGGCCAGTTTTCGATGATCCGATAATACGCGGCGCCAACCTCTCGCGCCAGGCTGGTCGCGATAAAGCCCAAGCATATGCCGCGTGACGGCGCCGATGTAGGTACCTCGAGCCTGTTCGACCCTAATGTACTCGATCATCGCCTGTTCGACCTCGCCGCGCGTGCGCGCCAGTGCCGACGGCTCGTAGAAGCGCCTATCCACATCTGCCAGCAGAAAGGGGTTATGATAGGCTTCGCGTCCGATCATCGCGCCATCGATGTGATGCAAGTGTTCATGCGCCTCATCCAGCGTCTTGATGCCGCCATTGATGACGATTTCGAGTGCAGGGAAATCACGCTTGAGCCGGTACGCGTAGTCATACTTCAACGGTGGAATCTCGCGGTTCTCTTTTGGCGACAGTCCCTTCAATATCGCGTTGCGCGCGTGCACGATGAATACGCGGCATCCACCTTGCGCCACCGTGCCCACGAAGTCGCGCACGAACCCATAGTTGTCGATCGCGTCCACGCCGATCCGATGCTTGACCGTCACGGGCACCGCGACAGCATCGCACATTGCCTTCACGCAATCGGCGACCAACGCTGCCTCCTGCATCAAGCACGCGCCAAACGCGCCGCGCTGCACCCGCTCGGACGGACAGCCGCAATTCAGGTTGACTTCATCGTAGCCCCACTGTTCTGCAAGTTTCGCGCAGCGAGCAAGCTCGCCCGGCTCGCTGCCGCCGAGCTGTAAAGCAATCGGGGCCTCCTGCGGCGTGAACGACAGGTGTCGTGCGACGTCGCCGAACAGCAGGGCGCCAGTCGTCACCATTTCCGTGTATAAGTAGACGTGGCGGGATAACTGCCGGTGGAAATAGCGGCAATGGCGGTCGGTCCAGTCCATCATCGGCGCGACGCAGATGCGTCGAGCACGATGGGTGTCGAAGTCGGTCATCGGAGCAGCAGTCGTGGAATACGCGAGTATCGCGGGCAAACCGACATTTTATCGTCTCTGCGGTGGCCTCACACTTGCGCGTGTCTTTGCGCAAAAAACCCCGCCCGCGACAGCCTAGGGAGCCCCTAATTCAAAGCATCCTCCCACCAGCGTGGCCAGCGCCTGCAACAGCGCGCAGTATCCTGCGGTGCGATTTATACTTCAATGGGAATGGAATCGAGTTCGCGCAGGCGCTGGCCGCTGTGGTGCGACAAAAGGAGAAAGCGATGAGGCATATGACATGGCTGGCCATATACAGCGTCGCAGTGGCGACCGCCTCCGCAATCGCTGCGCCCTCCGCCGGCTCCGTGGCAGACCATCCCGCACCGCGCTCCGGTTGGACGACTCTGGCCGGCGCGGCGGCGTCGCCCGCTGTAGCGGTTTCATCCGGTACGAGATCCGCCCATGCGGACATCGGGTCGTCTGCGCCAGTCCCAAGCAGTGGCGCAGGCGGCATGTCAAAACGTCCTGAAGATGCAGGCAAGGCCAATAACCCGGACAACATGCCGATCAAGCGCCCGGATTCAAAGACCAACGACCGCATCCTGAGAGATCACCTGCCAAGCGACGCGATCGCCCGGTAGCACGGCACGGCATGCAGCAGCTAAACTGCAGCGACGATTGCGCTATCGACGCGCGATGACAATCCGCGGTGGTTCACCCCGCCTAGCTGCACAAGATTAGTGACGAGGCAAAGCACGCACTAGTCCAGTTGTTTTACGGGTTGAAGAACTGATCCACGCTTTTTAAAGCGCATCTTACGGGGCGTAGGTCTCTGTTCAGTCAAGACGCTTGTAGCAAAAGCAACACGTTGCCGCGTGCGGATCCAGGGCGCCGCACCCATGCTGACCAACGGCTCTATCGTGTTGACAACAGATATACATTCATATAGTGTATCTGTTGTATATACAAGGAGCTAGCATGCGAGACGCCGCTATCAATCTACGTGCCCTGCCTGAACAGCGCGATCTGATCGACCATGCCGCAAGCTTACTAGGCAAAAACCGCTCTGACTTCATGCTCGAAGTCGCGTGCGAGCGCGCACAAGCGGTTGTGCTGGATCGGGTCTTTTTCCATTTAGACGCTGACAAGTTCCAGCAGTTCGTGGCCATGTTAGATGCGCCGCAAAGCGCCAATCCGGGCCTTCAGCGCTTGATGAACATTAAGGCTCCCTGGAAGTGAGCGTGGAACTTTTTGCCCCGCAGTCCCTATGCGCTCAGCATCAGCTTGATGAGTTTGACTGTGGCGAACCAGCTTTGAATGAGTGGCTTAAGCGTCGAGCGTTAATCAATCACCTGAGCGGGACCAGTCGTACGTTTGTCGCGGTTGATGCTGGCCAGCGCGTCTTCGGCTACTATGCGTTGGCAGCAGGGGCGGTTTCACATCAGCAAGCCACCGGCGCGATTCGTCGCAATATGCCGGATCCGGTTCCGGTCATGGTACTGGCTCGGCTTGCAGTCGATCTACGGGCTCGGGGCATTAAACTCGGTGCGGCCTTGCTGCAAGAAGCGGTATACCGAGTACAGGCCGTATCGGAGAATGTTGGCGTTCGGGCCTTGCTTGTCCATGCGCTGCATGAGCGTGCACGTCAGTTCTACGAGCGCTACGGATTTCAATCCTCGCCAGTGCATTCTATGACGTTAATGTTGCGACTACCGCAAAGCAGCCATACGTAAAGGGCCGCTAGCTGCTACGAGGTAAGCCCCGGCACTTACGCCGGATGGCCGATGCGACGTTGATCCCGTCCAAGCGCTCGCCCGTCTTGCGGCGAACGGTTCCAGATCTTCTCGCTTCTTCCGAGTTTCTTTTGCTCGCCAAGAACGCAATTTTCCGCAGCGTGTCCACCCATCCTGTCAGGGCGTCTCACGATTGCTTCAAGAGCCGCTAAGGGAAATTTCTCAAAAGCTAGCATGCGTGAGACATGGAATGCAGTCCCGATGCCAGAAGGATGTCGGCGCAAGTTAATCCAGACTCTTTGAAACCGGACAAACTGTCTATTTTTTCCGTTTCAGTTGTGGCAATTCGTAATATGGCGCGCCCCCACGTGAGGTCACTATAATGAACATCCTGAGCGTGCAAGCGCGCACCTGCCATCTGCGAATCCCACCATGCAAAGCGTCATTTTGCCGTTCATTGCCGGCTTTCTCGCCGTACTGTTTTTTCACGAGGCAACGATCGCGTTACTGCACGCGGCCGAATTGACCGACCAATTGCCGTTCTCGACCACACCGTTCGCGCCTCTCGGCGTCCCTGCGTTCCTGCTCACCGCGCTGCTCGGCGCGCTATGGGGCATCGTGCTGGCGTGGCTGCTGCGCGTCGGTCCGCAACGGCCTGCGCCGTGGCTCGGCTCCTTCGTATTCGGTGGCGTCGTGCTGACCGCAACGACGGTGTTCGTGCTCGATCCGATCCGCGGCATCTGGCCAAGCGGCAACATGCTGCCACGCCTCGCGCTCGGTTTCGTCGTCAACGCGATGTGGGGATTCGGCGCGCTGGTGTTCATGCGCGCGTTCATGACGGACAGTGACAAGCCGTCATAAACCGCCTGCGGCACGCAAGCCTGCTCAAGCAAGGCCGAAACGCCGTTGCGACCGTGCAGCGCGACGATACGACAGGCTACAGCAGCGGCGCGGCGCATCGTCCGTAGCCGGCAGGGCCACCGTGCGGCCCGCGGCCCGGCGGTGCACGCTGGTCAGCCCCGTAACGCGTCGCCAGGACGAAAATGACCGCTCTTGAGCAGCACCGGGTGTCCGTCGCAGCGCTTCAAATGCTCGCGCGCTGTTTCGAGGATACGCGCGCGGCCCCGGTCGAACGCGCGGATCCAGCCGTCGCGGTCATTCGATACCACACCGAAGTGATCCTCCAGGGCTTCAACGGAGATGGCGCAGCGCACCCGTTCGCCATTGACAATGGCATCGAACTCCACGGTCAGATTGCTGTCGCGGTACGCTCCGGCTTCAGCGGGAAAATCAATCTGCATGCCAGCCTCAGAAATCGGACGGGGATTCTCATTTTAGCGAGCCACGGCATGGCCAGCCAAGTCGGCCGATAGTCGGGGTGCCGATTCAGTCGTGCGGCAACGCCAATCCGCTGTAATCGTGCCCAAGCAGCGCACAGAGCGCTTCCACCACGAGCTCGTGGTCCTGGCGTTGCGCAAGGCCCGACACGGTCACCGATGACCTGCCCCCGGCAAACAGGGCCGGCCGGAGTTTAGTAAAGTTCGTTTTCGGAGAAGAAGACGAACATGAAGAAGCGCTTTACGGAAGAACAGATCATCGGTTTTCTGAAGGAAGCCGAGGCCGGCAGGCCGGTCAAAGAGTTGTGCAGGCAATACGGGTTCAGTGACGCGTCGTTCTACACGTGGCGCGCGAAGTTTGGCGGCATGCAGGTGTCAGAAGCGCGCCGGCTCAAGGAGCTGGAAACCGAGAACGCGCGGCTGAAGAAGCTGCTGGCCGAGGCGATGCTCGATATGCAAGCGTTAAAGGTTGTCGTCAAGGGAAAGCCCTGAGCCCGCAAGCCAAGCGCGAAGCAGTCGCGGCGATTCGCAAGAAGGTGAATATCTCCGAGCGCCGCGCCTGCCGGCTTGTCGGGCTTTCTCGCAGCGTGTTGCATTACGAAGCGAAGCTGGACCACGAGAATGATGTGTTGAGGGCTCGCCTGGTGGAACTGGCGCACGAGCGTCGGCGGTTCGGTTATCGGCGATTACACGCGATGATGGAGCGCGAGGGTATCCAGGCGAACCATAAGCGCGTGCATCGCCTTTATCGTGAAGCGGGGCTTGCCGTACGGCGCCGTCGACGGCGCCACGGCGTCATGATTGAGCGCGAGCAGTTGGCGTTGCCAAGCGGACCAAACCAGGTGTGGTCAATCGATTTTGTGATGGACGCGCTGTCCAATGGGCGGCGTCTGAAGTGCCTGACCATCGTGGACGATTTCACCAAAGAGGCCGTGGATATCGTGGTGGACTACGGCATGTGCGGCTTGTATGTCGCGCGAGTGTTGGAGCGCGCCGCGCGTTTCCGAGGCTATCCAAAAGCACTGCGAACGGACCAGGGACCGGAATTTACGGGCCGGGCGCTTGATCAATGGGCGTATGCTAACGGGGTGAGCTTAAAATTGATTCAGCCGGGCAAGCCGACGCAGAATGCTTACATCGAATCGTTCAACGGCAAGTTCCGCGATGAATGCCTTAACGAACACTGGTTCACGAGTCTCGCGCACGCTCGCGCGCTTATTGCCGCGTGGCGCCAGGACTACAACGAGCAACGGCCGCACAGCGCACTGAATTACCTTTCGCCCGCACAGTTTGCGGCGAAATATCGGGCAACAGCGGATGCTCCTGCCGCTTTCCAGGAGCTGGTTTAAAAGGACTTTGCTAGAAGCCGGCTGGCCCTAACCAAGGGGGCAGGTCACCGAACCGATCACGCCCGCGCCATGCACGGTCAATGGAAACGCGCCGCCGTGCGGGGCATAGTCGGCGCACGACAAGCCATACTTGTCGGCCAGCGTGGCGCCGGACTGTGCAAGGCGCAGGCCCACCGCGTACGAACTACGCCGGAAATGCGCGACCGTATTGCGCTTGCGGCGCACCCACCGCGCATTATCCGGTGTCGCGCCCTGCAACGCACAGTAAAACACCGGATGGCCGAAGGTGCACACGTCGATCGCGACCGCATGCGCCCTCGCCTTGGCAAGCTCATGCAAGTGTGCGCCGATCTGCCATCCAAAATCCGCGTCAAAGCGTGGCGCGACGAGCGTCTTTTCCTGAAGGGCAATGTGCTGCAGGTCTCGAGTGATGTTCATGGGCAATGGGTCCGGCCAGCCATGCCGCCGGTCAATAAGAAGTCGGCAAAGCCGGTCAAGATGAAGCCGATGCAGTCGTAGGCGCTTGCATAAACCATCATTCTAGCGGCATGGCGGCGCTGCACAGTGCATTCGCGAACCAGGCAGTCTCATGTTGCTTTGACATTCCGCGCTGCATGTCCTTGCACCGCAGAACGGACCTGTGTATAATTTAATTCTTCGACGGACGCGGGGTGGAGCAGTCTGGCAGCTCGTCGGGCTCATAACCCGAAGGTCGTAGGTTCAAATCCTACCCCCGCAACCAAGTCATTTTTCGCAAATCCCGGATTTCGCCCGAAACCCGGGATTTTTGCTTTGTTTATCCCAGCGAGGCCCCCTCGCCGGATGCGGGATTCGGCGAGCCATTGAGCCAATCTGAGGCCGCAAAAGCAGTTCGGGCGCGTTTGATCAAAACCGTAGCCGTTTCCGCGTTGATGTAAGGCCTTTCGCAGCCATAGAACCCTCCCGCTGCCTATCGACATGCGTCGCGCCTTTATTGGCGACGCAGGCGAGCCGATCGCGGGCGCGCTAGACCGTCGGCAATGCAAAACGCCAAATGTCGGCCACGCGCCCGATGTTAAACTGCGCACCATTGTCCCACCGACCCTCGATCGATGAAATTTTGTTCTGTCTGCGGCCACGTGGTGAGTCTGCGCGTGCCTCCCGGCGACAACCGCGAGCGCTTCGTGTGCGACAGCTGCAATACAATTCACTATCAGAATCCGCGTAACGTGGTCGGAACAGTCCCGGTTTGGGACAACAAGGTGCTCCTGTGCCGCCGCGCGATCGAACCGCGCTATGGCTACTGGACATTGCCGGCTGGCTTCATGGAAATCGGCGAGACGACAGCGGAGGGGGCCGCACGCGAGACGCTGGAAGAAGCGGGCGCGCGCGTCGAGGTTCAAACACTGTTCACGCTGCTCAATGTGCCACATGTGCACCAGGTTCACCTGTTCTACCTCGCGCGGCTGCTCGACATCGACGTGCAGGCCGGCGAGGAAAGCCTGGAGGTGCGGCTATTCGATGAAGCAGATATCCCTTGGGATGAAATCGCGTTCCCAACCGTTGGGCAAACGCTGCGCTTTTTCTTCGCCGATCGCGTCGCGGGCGGCTTCGGCCTGCACACCGGCGACATCTTTCGTTCACTGCGTGGCAGCTAGTCCCGCGCGCGGGTCATACGTCGCGCAGCGTCGCGGCGCAACGCCCGTGCCGGCACGCCGATCTCACTATGGTCCCCTGGCTCAGCCCCGACGATCCGTTTCCGCCGCTTGAGCGCGCGCTGGACGAAGCCAGCGGCGCACCCGGCCTGCTCGCCGCGAGTGCCGAACTGGATCCGCGACAACTGCTCGATGCGTACCAGCACGGCATCTTCCCGTGGTACGCGAAGGGCCAGCCCGTGCTGTGGTGGAGCCCCGATCCGCGCATGATCCTGGTGCCCAGCGAATTCAGGGTGTCGATGTCGCTGCGCAAGACCCTGAAAAAAGTCCTGCGCGAGCCTTCATGGGAGATCCGCGTGGACGCTGGCTTTGCCGATGTGATGCACGCATGTGCAAACGTGAACCGGCATGGGCAGCATGGCACGTGGATCACGCCCGAAGTGATCGCCGCCTATGAGGCGTTGCACCGAGCCGGCCTGGCGCATAGCGTCGAGACCTGGGTCGAGGGCCGACGCGTCGGCGGCCTGTACGGCGTGAGCTTGGGTCGCATGTTCTACGGCGAATCGATGTTCGCCCACCGTACGGACGCGTCGAAGATCGCGCTCGCCGCGCTCATCGCGCATTTGCACGAGCACCAGGTTGACATGATCGATTGTCAACAAAACACCGCTCACCTTGCCTCGCTAGGCGCGCGTGAAGTATCGCGTCGCACGTTTATCACCCACATGCATGCCGCGATACGGCACTCGTCAATCCCGTGGCAATTTGATAAGCGCGTGCTGCATCGATACTGGAACAACAGTCACGACTAGCGTGCCCGGACCGCGCGACCGGGTGCTGCCGCTGGAGTTGAAAGCAATTTGCAAGCTGCGCGTCCGATGCAACGCGGTGCGCTGGCCCACGCTGTCCGATAAGCTTATCGCAGTGGCGGCCTTATAAGTGACACGCTGCTGCTTGGCAAGAGCCCGCGTACGGTGGAAGCCTTCGACTATGCCGCTCGGGGGACCTGTGGCACAACCTGCCATCATTTCGTGATACCGTTGTTACAGCCTCGTGTGCTAGCTGGACTTGGCCGCCGCAAACAGGCCATCGGCACCGAAGCGATCTGATGTCGCCACATATTGGGCAAACGATTGCTGTGTGAAGGGCTGACGTGACCTACCTTAACGAACTGCCGATATCGCCACTGTCGGCGCTGCAATTCTATGCGACAGCGCCCTACCCCTGCAGCTACCTAGAAGGACGCATTGCGCGTTCACAGGTCGCCACGCCAAGCCATCTGATCAACTCAGATGTCTACACCGAGTTGGTGAAGGCAGGCTTCCGGCGCTCTGGGGTCTTCACTTACCGGCCCTATTGCGACGGCTGCCGCGCCTGCGTGTCGGTGCGCGTGCCCGTCGAGCGCTTCGATGCAAGCCGCACCCAGCGCAAGGTGTGGCGCCGCCATCATGAGTTAATCGCGACGGTCTCGCCGCTGCAATACGACGAGGAACACTACGCGTTGTACATGCGCTACCAAGCCGCCCGGCATACCGGCGGCGGAATGGATCATGACAGCCGCGATCAGTACGAGCAGTTCCTATTGCAAAGCCGCATCAACTCGCGGCTGGTCGAGTTCCGCGAGCCGTACGAGCCACGCGGCACGGCGCGCTCGCGTGCGGTGCGCGAAGGCGCGAGCCTGCGCAAGGGCAAACTGCGCATGGTCAGTATGATTGACATCCTCGGCGATGGCTTGTCCTCAGTCTATGCGTTCTACGAACCCGATGTCGAGCGCTCGAGCTTCGGTACCTACAACATCCTGTGGCAGATCGAGCAGGCACGCAGTCTGAAGTTGCCGTACGTGTACTTGGGCTACTGGATTCGTGAAAGCAGTAAGATGGCGTACAAGGCGAATTTCAGGCCGCTCGAGGGATTGGTCGAGGGTCAATGGCGCGATCTGGAGCCGGCAGGGGCCGACACGCCGCCGCTCGATGCCGCCATCGAACAGCTTGCGCGCCCGGTAAAATAGCGGGCTTTCGACTCAGGGCCGTCGGCCCAGCCCACTTCCGTGCTCAGTTCCCTTTATCCGCTCGCCCGGGCGCGCCTGTTCCGCATGGATGCGGAGGACGCCCATCACTTGACGCTGCGCCTGCTGGGCGTGGCCGCCCGCGCCGGCCTCGCGCGTTGCCTCGCCCCGCACGCGCCCGATGCGCCGCGCACCGTGATGGGCTTGACATTCCGCAACCCGGTGGGGCTTGCCGCTGGCCTGGACAAGGACGGTGCTTGCATCGACGGTTTGGCGGCGCTCGGCTTTGGCTTTATCGAGGTCGGCACGGTGACACCGCGCCCGCAACCGGGCAATCCGCGCCCGCGACTGTTCCGCCTGCCCCAGGCCGATGCGTTGATCAACCGGATGGGCTTCAACAACCATGGCGTGGACGCGTTCGTCGCCAACGTGCGAGCCGCACGCTATCGTGGCGTGTTGGGGCTAAACATTGGCAAGAATGCCGATACGCCAATCGAGCGCGCGCTCGACGACTACCTGTACTGCCTGGAGCGCGTCTATCCGTTCGCCAGCTATGTGGCGATCAATATCTCGTCGCCGAATACCAAGAACCTGCGCCAGTTGCAAGCGGCCGGCGAACTGGATGCGCTACTGGGCGCGCTTAAGGACAAGCAACAGCGGCTGGCGGACCGACACGGCAAGCAGGTGCCGCTGGCGCTGAAAATCGCGCCAGATCTTGACGACGAACAGATCAAGTCGATTGCAAACACGCTGCTGCGGCACCGTATCGATGGCGTGATCGCGACCAATACCACGCTGTCGCGCACCGCGGTGCAGGGCCTGCGCAATGGCGACGAAGCTGGCGGCCTGTCCGGGCGGCCGGTGTTCGACCCATCCAACCGAGTGATCCAGCAATTGCACGCGCAATTGGGCGACGCGGTGCCGATCATCGGCGTAGGCGGGATTTTGAGTGGCGAGGACGCGAACGCAAAGCTTGCAGCCGGTGCATCGTTGGTGCAGCTTTATACCGGCCTGATCTACCGCGGCCCGACGCTGGTGGCCGAATGCGTGCGTGCCACCGCTAGCCATCGCAATCCACACGTAATATAGGCATCTGAAATTGATATTTAAGTTTTAATGTCGGTTTCGTTATGATAACCGCCATCTGTCACTACCCGCCAAGAGGGAAAACGATGAAACTTTCGCTGCTCAGGAAATGGCTCGCCGCGACGCTGGTCGGCGGCGCACTCGGTGCGGCCGCCGTGGCGGCACCAGCCGCCGACCTACTCGACCAGGTCAAAGCGCGCGGCACGCTACGCATCGGTCTCGAAGGGACTTATCCGCCATTCAACTCCCGCGACGCCCATGGCGAACTTGTCGGCTACGACGTGGACGTGGCCAAGGCGATCGCGCTGCGGCTCGGCGTGAAGCCCGAGTTCATCACCACTGAATGGAGCGGCATCATCGCCGGACTGCAGGCCGGCAAGTTCGACGTGATCGCGAACCAGGTCGGTATCACGCCCGTGCGGCAGCAGACGTTCGACTTTTCGCAGCCCTATACGTACTCGGTCGCGCAACTGATCCAGCGCAAGGACGATTCGCGCCAGTTCAAATCACTCGACAACCTGAAAGGCAAGAAGCTTGGCGTGAGCTTAGGCTCAAACTACAACGACATGGCCAAGTCGGTGCCTGGCATCGAGGTGAAGACCTACCCGGGTGCGCCCGAATATCTGCGCGATCTGGCGGCGGGCCGCATCGACGCGGCGCTCAACGACCGGCTGATGCTCGCCTACCTGATCAAGACCAACGCGTTACCATTGCGTGCAAGCGGCACGCTGGGCCAACAGGAAAAGGTGGGTATCCCATTTAAGAAAGGCAACCCCAAGTTCGCCAAGGCCATTGACGACGCCATTGCGCAACTCGAGGCCGACGGGACGCTGCCGAAGATCTCCGACAAGTGGTTCGGCCTCGACGTGACCCGACCACTGAAGTAAGCCGCCACCTCGATGTCACCGTTGACGTTATTGCTGCAGTCCGCACCCGCGCTCGCCGCGGGTGCGTTGCTGACGATCAAGTTTGCGCTGTTATCGATGGCATTTGGGCTAGCCGGCGGCATGGTCATCGCGCTGATGAGCATCAGCGAACGGCGTTGGCCGGTGGGCGCCGCACGCGCATACGTCAGCATCTTGCGCGGCACGCCGCTGCTGGTGCAGATCTTCGTTGTCTACTACGGCCTGCCGAGCGTGGGGATCGAGTTGGATCCGACGCCGGCCGGCGTGCTGGCGTTGTCCGCGAACGTCTCCGCGTACCTGTCCGAGAGCATGCGCGGCGCAATCCTGGGCATCGCACGCGGCCAATGGCTCGCCGCGTACAGCCTAGGCCTGTCGCGCCAGCAGACGCTGCGCTACGTGGTCGGGCCTCAGGCGCTGCGTATCGCGGTGCCGAGCTTGTCCAATAGCCTAATCAGCCTGGTCAAGGACACCTCACTAGTGTCGGTGATCACCGTGACCGAGCTGCTGCGCAGCGCGCAGGAAGTGATCGCGGCCACCTACCAGCCGCTGCCACTCTATGTCGGCGCGGCAAGCGTGTACTGGGTGCTGTGCCACCTGCTCGAAGGGCTCCAGCACCGGCTCGAACGCTACCTCGCACTGCCCACGCGGCACTGAGCGGCCATGCGCTCGGTGCCACGCCGATGTCAATTTCCCGGCGGATCTTGTCCTTCCCGGCCTTGACTGACCTTAGCTGATCTTGGCTGATCCACGGCAGTTCGGTCAGCCGCTATGACACATACCAGGTTTTCAATACGTTGCGACTTGGCCACGCGGTGCACCGGTTGGGAAAGCCCCCCATTGTGACCGACGCGCATCATTGTGCGCCCCCGTACATAGATAACACCGAGTGCTGCCGATAATGGCCCGAATGGCCATGATGCACAGGGCGCTCGCGGCGGCGACACCGCGTCGGCCGCAAGGCCGAAACCCAATCCGAGAGGACCCACGCTTGAAGGTAGCGATTGTTCACGATTGGCTGGTCGTCCATGGCGGCGCCGAACGGGTGCTCGCCCAGATGATCGACTGTTTCCCGCAAGCGGACATCTTTAGCCTGGTCGACTTCCTGGAAGAGCGCTCGTGCCTGCGCGGCAAGCCGGTCCACACTTCGTTCATCCAGAAGCTGCCCATGGCCCGACGCAAGTACCGCGGCTACCTGCCGCTGTTTCCGCTAGCGATCGAGCAATTTGATCTGTCCGGCTACGACGTGATCCTGTCCAGCTCGTACGCCGTGGCCAAGGGCGTGCTAAACGGGCCCGATCTGACCTGCCCCCGGCAAACAGGGCCGGCCGGAGTTTAGTAAAGTTCGTTTTCGGAGAAGAAGACGAACATGAAGAAGCGCTTTACGGAAGAACAGATCATCGGTTTTCTGAAGGAAGCCGAGGCCGGCAGGCCGGTCAAAGAGTTGTGCAGGCAATACGGGTTCAGTGACGCGTCGTTCTACACGTGGCGCGCGAAGTTTGGCGGCATGCAGGTGTCAGAAGCGCGCCGGCTCAAGGAGCTGGAAACCGAGAACGCGCGGCTGAAGAAGCTGCTGGCCGAGGCGATGCTCGATATGCAAGCGTTAAAGGTTGTCGTCAAGGGAAAGCCCTGAGCCCGCAAGCCAAGCGCGAAGCAGTCGCGGCGATTCGCAAGAAGGTGAATATCTCCGAGCGCCGCGCCTGCCGGCTTGTCGGGCTTTCTCGCAGCGTGTTGCATTACGAAGCGAAGCTGGACCACGAGAATGATGTGTTGAGGGCTCGCCTGGTGGAACTGGCGCACGAGCGTCGGCGGTTCGGTTATCGGCGATTACACGCGATGATGGAGCGCGAGGGTATCCAGGCGAACCATAAGCGCGTGCATCGCCTTTATCGTGAAGCGGGGCTTGCCGTACGGCGCCGTCGACGGCGCCACGGCGTCATGATTGAGCGCGAGCAGTTGGCGTTGCCAAGCGGACCAAACCAGGTGTGGTCAATCGATTTTGTGATGGACGCGCTGTCCAATGGGCGGCGTCTGAAGTGCCTGACCATCGTGGACGATTTCACCAAAGAGGCCGTGGATATCGTGGTGGACTACGGCATGTGCGGCTTGTATGTCGCGCGAGTGTTGGAGCGCGCCGCGCGTTTCCGAGGCTATCCAAAAGCACTGCGAACGGACCAGGGACCGGAATTTACGGGCCGGGCGCTTGATCAATGGGCGTATGCTAACGGGGTGAGCTTAAAATTGATTCAGCCGGGCAAGCCGACGCAGAATGCTTACATCGAATCGTTCAACGGCAAGTTCCGCGATGAATGCCTTAACGAACACTGGTTCACGAGTCTCGCGCACGCTCGCGCGCTTATTGCCGCGTGGCGCCAGGACTACAACGAGCAACGGCCGCACAGCGCACTGAATTACCTTTCGCCCGCACAGTTTGCGGCGAAATATCGGGCAACAGCGGATGCTCCTGCCGCTTTCCAGGAGCTGGTTTAAAAGGACTTTGCTAGAAGCCGGCTGGCCCTAACCAAGGGGGCAGGTCAGATCAGCTACACGTGAGCTATGTGCATTCGCCAGTGCGCTACGCATGGGATTTGCAGCACCAGTACCTGAGCGAGGCAGGGCTCACGCGCGGCGTGAAATCCGTGCTCGCGCGCGCGCTGCTGCACTACATCCGCAACTGGGACGCACGTTCAGCCAACGGCGTGGATCTAATCGCGGCAAACTCCCGTTTTGTCGCGCGGCGCATCCGCAAAGTTTATCGTCGCGATTCGACGGTCATTTATCCGCCGGTGGACGTCGAGCACCTGCAGTTGCATGCTGCCAAAGAGAACTTCTATCTGACCGCGTCCAGGATGGTGCCCTACAAGCGCATTGACCTGATCGTGGACGCGTTTTCCCGGATGCCACAGCGCAAGCTGGTCGTCATCGGCGACGGCCCGGAGATGGTCAAGATTCGCGCGCTAGCGGGCCCGAACGTGACGCTGCTCGGCTATCAATCCTTTGACGTGCTGCATTCGCACCTGCAGCGTGCCAAGGCCTTCGTATTCGCCGCCGAGGAGGACTTCGGCATCTCACCGGTAGAAGCACAGGCGTGCGGCACGCCCGTCATTGCCTACGGCAAGGGCGGTGCACTTGAATCGGTACGCGCCCATACCGACGCACAACCCACCGGCCTGTTCTTCGATGCGCAAACCACGCCTGCGTTGATCGATGCCATCGAGCGGTTCGAGGCGCTGCCCCACGGCACGTTCGAGCCGCTCGCTTGCCGCGCCAACGCGCAACGCTTTTCTGCGGATCGCTTCCGCGCCGCGTTTTCCAGTCTGGTCATGGAAGGCTACCAGCAGCTGCAGACTGAACTGGCGACGTCAGACGCACAACGCGGCCAACGACTCGCACGAGCGGGCTGATTGCTCTCCCACGTTGGCTGGCCAATACCGCGTCGGCCAAGCGCGTTCGGCCGGATCGCACCGATCCGGCCCCTGCGTTCCCGCTATAGCATCGCCTCTTCAGACGGCAGCGTCGGCGTAGCTGCCGGCACAGGCGCGTGCGCATACGACGCGCGGGCAAGCTCGGCGCGCAGCGGCGGGTGAGCCTGCCGCTCATCGAGCACGTCGACGAAAAGCTCCGTGAGGAACGCCTCGCACAATGCCGCGACGCGCTCGCGTGCTGCCGAATTCAGCACCTCATGGTCCATGTTGGGTATCACACGGGCATGCGCACCGCCAATCCGTGCAAGCCGTTGGCCACCATGACCGAAATGGACCTCGAGTTCGTCCAGGCCACGGTCCAGTGGACTAAACAGCAATTGCACGCGAACCCCGCGCGCGGCCAGCTCTTTCATCTGGCGCCGCGCCCGCTGGCTGCTGCCTGGTGCATCCCGCATGTCTTGCGTCCAGGCGGCCGCGAGGCCCCGCGTGCGCGCCACCGCATAGCGGCACAGCGTGCCGATGACCGGCCGCAAGCTGACCTCGCCGCGCAACACTTGGGCCCACTTCTGCGCGCGCCACATCGAGCGGAAATGCGCGCGGGTCGATCCGGCGCCCACCCGGCCGGCGTCGCGCATCGTGAATCCAGCGGGAAACGAAAAGCCGAGCAGGTTCACCAGCATCAAGCCCCGGATCGCCGCATTGTCGAGCGCGGCGCGCAAGCCCAGGTAGGCACCGGAACAAATACCGAACACCGCAATGCCCGGATGGCCGCGCGAGCGTGCCCAATCGACCGCATCGGACGTGTCGGCGGCCAGCACGTCGAAACTCAACGAGCCCGGATCGATCTGTGTAGCCGCCGCCGCGCTGTCGCCCAGCCCGCTCGCATCAAGCCGCAGCGAAGCAAACCCCGCACGCGCGAGCTGGCGTGCCAACTCGACATTGAAGCGTCCGTCCCCCACATGATGCGTGGCGGCCGTGTTGGGGATCACCACCAGCGGCGCACGGCCTAATCTGCTCGTCGGCTCGCAAAGGATGCCGAACAACCGGCCCTGATCCAACTTGACCGGCTGCTCCACCATCCAGTCAGTCTGAAGCGGCGCACCGGCACACACCGGTATCGGCGATGCGGGACGCGATGCACCCGCCGAGGCGGCCTGAGACGTCACCTCTTCGTTCACCAGCCACTGCGTGACGGCGTCAAGCGTAGCCTGCGGTACTTCGGCGAGCCAGGATGGCTGCATCGCGCCCGGGTATTCGGCGAACCAGCCAGCGTCCACACGTGCGCCCTGCGACCGGTACACATCGGCGAGCGCATGGCTCGGATCGTGCGGGTCAACATGCATGATCAGCACTGACGCCGCAGGCGGTGCCTGGACGCGGCGCAAGTCGTGCTTCGCCACCTGCTCCATCGCGGCCAGGTCGAACCGATGCCCGAGCACATCGAATGCGCCAGCCGGTGGCGCGTCAGTCTGCACGTGCGAGCCCGTCTTCTCCCGCCACGTCTGCTGCAGCACCTTGAGTTCGCGCACGAACTGCCGGCCCGAGACGATGGGCGCCATCAATACGACGCGCTGCGCGCCGACCTGGGGCGCGGCCTGCGCGGCTACCATCGCGCCGTAGCGCGCCCCGATTAGCGCAATGCGTTGCACCCCTGTCACACGACGCAGATGTTCGACGGCGCTCACCGCTTCACCCGTCCATCGGGTCGGCTCGACCAGCGTGTCGTGATCCAGCGAATCGCCGGTGCCTGCATAGTCAAAGCGCAGCACCGGAATGCGCCGCGACGCCAACCGCTCGGCCAATTGCCGCATCATCTGGTGCAACCATAATGCTTCATGCCCGAGCGGGCTGCACAGCACCACGCCCCAGCCCACCTCTCCCGGATCGCCAGCCAGCGCGCCATGAAGCCAGCCGAAATGCCCATCAAACGAGATAGGCCGCATCATCGTGTCCATTCTTTCACTCTCTTTGTTCTTTCACCCGGCGCCTGCGTGCCACAGCGCATAGGCCAGCCGGCCACCCCCTTCGGTGACGACGCGTCCACGGCACGGATGCGCCGGTTAGTAGGCAGCATCCACAGGGTTGGGGTCAGTGCGCTGACACACCCAATCGGGCCATACTCGTCGTCGTGCGTGTGCCGCCTTCGCGCTGCCCCCCGCGCCGAAGACGGATATCGGGTTTAATCACGGGCTTTCTCCCAACGAAATAGGGGAAAATCCGGCCATCTTTTTGTCCGTTACCCCTGGAATGTTCTTCTGGGTTAACACACACTTGATGCCAGGAGGACCCTCAAGTTTTGCGCAGTGCTGCCGATAGGCAGCAATAGTGGCCAACAGTGCAACGGCGTGCATCTTGCCGAACCTTGCGCTGTCGGGTTTGGGGGACGCGCCGAACGAGGCGGTGCGTCTGAAGGGGTAAGACCGTGAATAACATGCTGCATATCGTCATCATCGTGCTCGCGATCCAAGCCGTCGCACTATTCGTTGCCATGGCGTTCGGGCGCGCGGCCAAGAGCGGGGATTATTTCGAAGGGCTGAATGAATCCGACCACGCGCGCGTCATCACGGCGACGCTGCCCGCGCGTCGCGAGCCACTCGGGTGGTACAGCCGGCGCAGGTGCAACAAGCGAGCCATTGAGCGGGCTACTGGCTGCATGGCAACTTCCATAGGGTTTGCCGCACCCGCTGCGGCCAGGCGGCGATATCGAAACCATGCAACTTGAACAGCGACAGCGCAATGCGTTCAAGCCCAAAGCCGCAGCACCCCGTGTGCGCGATTTCGCCCGTGTCGGTACGGATGTCCCACGTCTTGCCGAAGTTGTCCATATGGTAGTTGAAGCTGCCACACGCGGTCGGCTTGTTCGGATTCAGCACGCTCACCGCCGCCTCGAACTTGAGTTGCAGCGCACGTTGGCTGTTTGCCACGACGCGCCCGCCACGACCGAAAAACGGATCGTTGGCCAGCTCCAGCGACATGGGCAATTCCAGTGCGTCAAACATCCAGCGCGCATGGTCCATCCAGTTTTGCCGGAAAGCGAGCACTTGCTCGGGCGTGCCCATCCTGACGAACTCGCGCTGCCGAAATAGCTGCATCCGCTCCGGCTCCAGTGACGGCTCCTGACGGAAAACATACGAAAAAATATCGATCAGGTGGCCTTGTGCCGGCACCGGACCACGCCTAGCCATCACCGAGTAGACGGGATAGCAGGCTACTGGCGTCATCATGATGCGTGTGGGCTTCTGCTCGGCGGTCCAATCCTCGCCTTTATCCAGGCAGGCGAGCAAACGGGGATGGCTGAAGTCATTGCCGCAGAAGCTGAAGACCGTGCCAGCCAACTGCGGAAAGTTCTTCAGGTAACCGCTCTGCTCGAGCAACGTGCGGCTCATCGCCGGCGGAAACCGCATCACGTCGGCGCCGCGCGCCACGCCCCATGCACCGATCAAGTCGCTGATGCGCTCGACGACATCCTCGAACACGGCACCACGGCCATATAGCCCGTCGACGTCGCTCGGAATTAGCAAGCCGCGCTCGAATAACTGTTCCAGAAAGCTGGTGGCGCCCGCTGCGTCGCTCAGCTCGCGAGCGGCCGCCGCGCGATCGCGCTTGTCCGGCACGGTATCGGGACCGGACCGTTTCAACTCCAGATTGGCACTCCCCATGTTCGGCTCCTTTGGCGGAATTCGTGTCGCATGATCGATGCTGCGCTTTGCAGGTTCTGGGCGGCTGGAAACGGCGCGGCAGACGCTGTCCGGGAACGCCGCCGTGCGGCACCGCAAGCGCAAGTTGTACGCGAAAACCCGCTCGGGCATCGGTTCGCTGCCGAACAGTGGATCAGTGCACGTTGATTGTGCAATGCACAACGCCAGCGTCGCAACCCTACGGCCCGCGGATCCATGCCGAATAGTGCGCTTGCGAACAGAGCTTGCACGCACTCGCCAGTACCTTCGCTCCATAGGGTGCGGCCGCCTTTGCGCATTGCAACATTGCGGTGCCGGCTGCGCACGGTGCTATCCGGCCACGCCTGGCGTTTTACGCGCTGGCCGAACGAGGAACACATCATGGACTGGAAGTGCTGCGAATTCAGGCAACTGAGTTCGGACGAGCTATATCTGATCCTGCGCGCGCGCAATGCCGTACTGGTTGTCGAGAATGCCCACGTGCACCTGGACATCGACGGCAAGGACGAGCATGCGTTGCACGTTTTCGCGATCGATACGCGCGCGCAGCAGCGATCGGTGGGAGGCTACGCGCGCCTGCTGCCGGGCGATGACATCGACCCGGAAACGATGATCGACAAATTCCTGACGAGCGCCGCGCGGCGCGACGATGACACCGCCGAGCAACTACTTAGGCGGGCGCTGGGCCATGCGCGCGAGCGTTGGCCAGGCACGCCGGTGCGAATCCACTCGCCGATCTACCGCGAAGCGTTTTATAGCCGGTTTGGTTTTCGCAAAGTCGATGGACCCTTCCTCGAACACGGCATGCCGTACATCGGCATGATCCACGCAATGCGCGACGCGCCCCTGTCCAGCCGCGGCCTGCTGCGCGGCATGCGCGGCCTCGTCGAGCCGGTGGCCGACGCGCTGCGCAGCGTCGCCCAGCCGGCCTGCGCGACGCATGCCGACGCGCGCACCGAACCGGACGCTTGCGCATTCTCACCTCGCCTTCCCGCAGATTCCGGAGTAAATCGATGACCGGCACCGAGTCTACATTCACGTCTTGCGTCCCGGCCGACGCGCCGCCGCACCTACTGCCGGTGATCCTGGCCGGCGGTTCCGGCACGCGGCTGTGGCCGCTGTCGCGCGAGCACCACCCAAAGCAATTAATTGGCCTGATTGCCAATGAATCGTTGCTGACGGCAACTGCCCGTCGCTTGGACGGCATCAGCAGCGCGACGCTAGATGACGAACTGCTGCTCATATGCGGCGAGCACCACCGCTTCATGAGCGCCGCGCAGGCACGCGCCAGTGGCAAGTCCGCCCGCATCCTGCTGGAGCCGGTCGCACGCAACACTGCACCGGCACTCACGCTTGCTGCGCTGGACGCGCAGGCGCGTCACGGCGACCCGGTGCTGGTGGTGATGCCCGCCGACCATGCCGTCACTGATCCGAAGGCGTTTCAGGACGCCATCGCGCTGGCCGCCCGCTACGCGCAAGCCGGCGCCATCGCCACGCTCGGCGTGCTGCCCCGTCACGCGGAGACCGGCTATGGATACATCCGAATCGGTGCGCCGGTGCAGCATGCCAATGGCACGTTGGGCGGCCACGCAATCGAGCGTTTCGTCGAGAAACCGCATCAGGAGCTGGCCCGCCAATATTTGCAATCCGGCGAATATTGGTGGAACAGCGGCATCTTCGTGGTACGCGCATCGACCTGGCTCGCGGCGATCGCCACGCTGAACCCGCCCATGCATGCCGCCTGCGAGGCAGCTTGGCGAAGCGGCGCAGAGCAAGCCGGTGGCTTTTTCAAAGCGGACGCGGCCGCCTTCGACGCATGCCCGTCCGATTCAATTGACTATGCCGTGATGGAGCGGCTCGCCGATCCAGCGGGTCCAGGCATCCAAGGCGTCGTTGTGCCCTTGGCGGCCGGCTGGTCCGACGTCGGCTCATGGGACGCTATCTGGGAAATCATGCCGAAGGACACAGCCGGCAACGTCTCGCGTGGCCGCGTGATCTTCGAAGGTACGGAGGACAGCTTCGCACATTCCGAAGGACGCCTGATCGCCTGCGTTGGCTTGAAGGACGTCGTGGTGATCGAGACCGCCGATGCAGTGCTGGTCGCCAACAAGCATGATGTGCAGCAAGTCAAGGCCGTGGTGACGCGGCTCAAGTCCGAGCAATACGTCGAAGCCGAAGATCATCGCAAGGTGCATCGCCCTTGGGGCTATTACGATTGCATCGACCACGGCGAGCGTTTCCAGGTCAAGCGCATCGTTGTCGAGCCGGGCAAGCAACTGTCGTTGCAGATGCACTACCACCGCGCGGAGCACTGGACCGTGGTGCGCGGCACCGCGCGCGTGACTTGCGGCGACAGGACGTTCCTGCTCAGCGAGAACGAATCGACGTATATCCCGCTGGGCACGGTACACCGGCTTGAGAATCCCGGCAAGACGCCGCTGGAGATCATCGAGGTGCAGTCGGGACACTATCTGGGCGAGGACGATATCGTGCGGCTGGACGACCAGTACGGCCGAGCCTCTCAGCTAGCGGCGGGCGCACCCAGCGCTACGCCAGGCACAACGTCCTGCGCCACGCCCGGCGCAGCGGCTCATGCAGCGGAAGCCGCCGATGCCGTGGGAGTCGCCGATACCGTGCAAGCCGCTCCAACCACGGCCGCCTCCTTCGCTGCGGGAGCGCCAAGCGCCACGGCCATGCCGCGCGGCAACGTAGACGCATGGCGGGCGGGCCATTGACCGTGCGCACCACGGGGCCTGCCATCGCCGAGCGCGAAATGAGGGTACTGGTCATCAACGATTTCGTGCGCAAAGGCGGGGCGGAGGAAGTGTACCGGACATCGGTAGACGTACTGCGGGCGTTGCCCGGCGTAGACGCCGAAGGCTTCGATGAACGATCGGTGGCCACCGCGCCTGGCAGCGCGCGGCGCGCGTGGAATCCTGCCGCGGCGCGCGCGCTGGCCGCCACGATCGAACGCGTTCAGCCCCAACGGGTGTTGGTGCATAACTATCACAGTCTGCTGTCGCCATCGATTCTGCCAGTCATACAACGATACAAGCGCAAGCTCGGGTACCGGACCTTCCTGACCTGCCATGACTACCATATGGTGTTCTACAACCCGAACCTGCTGACCTATCCGCAGCCGGGCGTGTCCAAGCCTCTGCCGCTGGAGGCGCTGGGTGATAGTCGGCGGCTGCTCGCATGCGCCAGTGCGCACGGCTTGCTGCACGATGCGGCGAAAAAGCTTCATTGGCACGCGGTCAATATGTTGCTGAACCCGTCCACTGTCTTCGACCAGTTCCTGTGCCCGAGCCCGTACATGCGCGAGGCACTGGCACGGCGCGGCATCACGCGCTCAGCGATCCTGTCCAATCCGGTCAATACTCACATCGCCCCGGCAGCGCCCCGCATCCTCGATAAGGACCGCTTCGACCTGGCATTTGTCGGACGCATCGAGCCCGAAAAAGGACTGGATCCGTTTCTCGAACTAGCCAGCCACACGCAATGGCATCGGCTCGGCAGCGTGACCCTCTACGGCGACGGCTCGCAACGCGATGCCCTGCGCACGAAGTACACGACGCTGATCGACAGTGGCCGACTGCGCTTCGCAGGGCGGCTCGACCACGCGCAATTGTTTGAGGCACTGCGAGCGCACGATGCGGTCCTGCTGCCGTCGATCTGGGCTGAAAACGCACCGTTGGTGATCGTCGAGGCGGCAATGATAGGTCTGCCGGTGCTTGTGCACGATCTGGGCAGCCTGGCCAGTTTTGGCGATGAAATTGGCAACAAGATCAAGTACCAGCGCACACCCGCCAGCCTGGTTGCCGCGCTCGATGCACTGGGCATGCATTTGCGCGACACGCAGCGCCGCTACGATTGGTCCCAGTACACGCGCGAGCACTATGCGGCACGGTTGAGCGACCTGCTCGATTTGCGTGCCGGCATTGAACCCGATACCGTACGCAAATGGGCATGATCAATCAGCGCGACACCTGCGCAAAGCTGCCGTGCACGGCCTGCGCCGGTTCATTTTGTCCAGTCCGGAGCCGGACATGTCGTCCGTAAAGAAGAACTTCCTGTTATTGATGACGCTGCAGGTCTCGACCTACGTCGTACCGCTGCTTACGCTACCGCTGCTCACCCGCGTGCTTGGCCCCGAAGGCTACGGCCGGCTGGCGTTCGCATTGGCTGTCATCGCGTACTTCATCAATTTCACCAATTACAGCTTCGACCTCACCGCCACGCCGCGCATCGCGCTCGCACGCAAGAACCGCGCCGAGCGTTCGCGCGTGTTTTGGGCGACCTTTCTCGCGCAGGTTGCGGTCACCGTAGCCGGATTCGTGATCCTGCTCACGTTGACCTTCATCGTCGATCGCTTCGCGCTCGACCGCACGCTGCTGATCATTGGCTTCGGCATGACCGTCGGGGCCGCACTCACGCCGAGTTGGTACTTTCAGGGCGTAGAGAACCTGCGCACGATAAGCCTGCTGCTGTTCGCCAGCCGCGCGCTCAGCGTCCCCGCGATGTTCCTGCTCGTGCGCGAGCGCTCCGACGTCACGCTCGCGATGGTTGTCAATGCCGCCGTGCCGCTTGGCTCGGGCATCGCGATCTTCATCTATATGTTCATTCGACGCGAGGTTGAATTCGTTCGGGTGAGCATTGCAGACATCGTCGATGCGCTGGCCGGCGGCTGGCAAGTATTCCTTGCATCGACGTCGGTCGCGTTCTATGCATCGACCAATACCGTGCTGCTTGGCTTTGTCTCAGGCAACATCGCCGCCGGCTATTTCGCCGCGGGCGACAAGCTGATTCGCGCCGCAATCAGCATGTTGCAGCCGATGAAAGCCGCTGCGTACCCGCATATCAGCTACTTGATGCACCATGCACGTGCGGATGCGATAACCTTCCTGCGCAAGTTATTCATGGTTCAGGGCGCGATGGTGTTGACAATCTCGCTATGCATCTTTTTCGGCGCGCCGCTCGCGGTGCGCATTCTGTACGGCGCGGCCTACGAGCCGACGATCGGCGTGCTGCGCTGGATGGCATTCATTCCATTTATGGCGGGGATGACGGACCTGTTCGGCGTGCAAACGATGCTGCCGCTTGGCATGAAGACTGCCTTCAGCCGCGTGCTGATTTCTTCCGGTTTCCTCAACGTCGCCTTGCTACCGTTGCTCGCGAAGTGGTTCGCTGAACAAGGCGCGGCGGCCGCGGTACTAGTCGCGGAGAGTGCGGTAGCAGCCGCCCTTGCGTATATCCTGTATGTACAAGGCGTGTCGCTAATCGGGCGCGCCGCTCCGCGTCAATGACTATAGTTATGCTTAAGGAAAGATGCTTTCAACGGGATGCGCAGCAAAAAATTGCTGTAATCGTGAATAACGTTCCTTAACCGACGCACCATCGCTACCCACGACTCCATAGCGCCCATCGTAGGCATCATCGTAATGCTCGAATAGCATGATGTTCTGCACGCCATACCGGGGCGCCACGCCTATTAATGTCGGATATCCGCCTCTGTTAAAACCATGGTCCAGAAGCCAGTCACTCATTTGCGTTTCAGTGGGTGTACTCGCTACGCCAGGAATGCCATTAGCATATGGACGCACACCAAACTCGGTCAACCAAATAGGCAGACCCCGCGCAGCCTGCAGCTCTGAGAGCACGTTATGTGTTCCCGAGCCCCCCGACGCACTCAGAATATTTCCCATATCGGAGTACCAGTGCCACGACTCAATGTCCCAGCGAACTAGCGGATTTCCTGTTCCACCATTCGGTTGCACGCCGTTCCACAATAAATCGAGGAACGCCAAGTGCAGCCAACTGCAGGCTGGCCCTATAATCGCTGCAGATGTATCGACGGATTTGACGCCATCCGCCAAGCCACGGACCAATCCGCGTGCGAGAATAAACCATTGATTATCGTAATCGGTCGGACTATTTCCGTCGACTGGCGCTGATATGAGCGCTTGACTATCAATCTCATTACCAATTTCATAGTACTTAACCAATCCCTTTAAGCCATTTGCAACCCGGGCGCCGGTTGAAAACCCGATATCATAATAATATGGTTCACTGTAGGCAAAAGGACTCGTATTTGCATCTTTCTTCAAATATACATCGAGACATGGATATGCTTGCATGCCGGTTCCTACCAACGCTTGCAGCAGCGATCGCATACGGGCGATTTCACTGTCGGTAGTTACACCGACGCGAATCGTTCTGGCTCCCAGATTCATCATTTGCCTTAATTGCGTACCCACCGCAACTGATCCATAGGCGGATTCTCCCCGAGGGTAATGGGAATTGATTCCATAGAATAATTGATTTTTCAGGGGACGTGGATCACCCGTCATACTGATCCAGTCACCGCCATTCCATGCCCACCACTTCCCATCCGAGTTCTGCTGATAAATTACACCCTTGTAGTGCACCAGTAGCGTCACTTGCTCGGTAAACGCCGCATTTGCTCCATTTTTCAATACAACGCCACCACTGACCACCCATACATTTTTCGCGCTATCAACGATTCGCGTAGCCGGAGGACAAACTGTACCATTAGACGATATGTTTCGCGGATCCCTTGCAACGGACACCCATGTCGAATTAGTCCAACTCCACCAGTTTCCGTCCTCATTCTGCTGGTAAATTTTCTCGCCATAGTAAACAAGCAAAATAACTTTTTCGGTAAAACCAGCATTTTCACCGTTTAGCTTCACCACCCCATCTACAACGGTCCACAGTCCATTTTCTGAATCGTCAATAAAAGAAAGTGGAGGAATTGCCGATCCGTCAGGTGAAGGCCCATTAGCATTTTTTACCGATGCCAGCTTCATAGCAAGATTGCCCACGCCACTACTTGTGCCTGCGCACGGAGTTAAAAATAGACTACCCGCGACAGTAACTGCAGAAGCGATAAATTCACGTCGATTTTTCATTTTTATCTCCACTCAATACAGTTTATTTACTGAAACGCAATTCTAGTCAAAATTCTAGTCAATTTTATTCAAGCCACCATATTAATTATAGCCAGCAAAACGCTCAACAAGTATATTTGGAGCGTTCCTACAGATTTTTTTACGGATGTGCGGCGACGCACCGAAGTATGGCGCCTCTTATGGTAGCGTGGGAACATCACGCGCTCCCTCGGCGACCACAGTGCCATGCTGCAAAGCCGCAGGAGGAGTCGATGCTTACCCTAATGATGTGAACTGCTTACATGCGCCATATTTGTGGCAACCGATCGGGAACTAATGCATGACACATGCTCGAGCAAAAGGTCGCTTTGACTACATTGACGCGATGCGTTCTATCGCGGTATTACTAGTCATTTGGACGCACTATGCCGAACTGCTTGCTCCTCTTGCGGGCTCTCAGAACTGGTTAGATACACTACAGCGTTGTGTCAACTTTGGACGCGTCGGCGTCGTGATTTTCTTTGGAATTAGCGGGATGCTGATTCCAAACTCTTTGCGGGGACCGGTTGCCGATGGTACACGCAAATTCTTGATACGTCGGTTCGTGAGGCTGTATCCCGCATTCTGGCTTTCGATACCGATCGGGTACCTCGTATACTGGACTCTGTTCCAGCAAAAAATGAGCATCATCGGCATTGCAGCGAACCTCACGATGATTCCGTCCGCGCTCGGCTTCGATGCAATCATGGGCCACTACTGGACGCTCGAAACAGAATTGTATTTCTACGTCCTTTGTCTACTATTGTTTTGGGGCGGCTTGCTGCACCAAATGCGCTCGTTGATCACCGTAAGTGCCGGTTTGTCCGCGCTATTCCTATTGACCACGGCGTTGCACGTCATCCCCAATGACGCACTCGGACAATATAAGGGAATGTTGTATCACTTATCCATTATGTTCTGGGGCGCGGTGTTTCGTAAGGCATACGACACTCCCCGTGCAACGCTAGTCGTCTGGCAAGGCCGGGGTACTGCTGCCGGCCTGTCGGTGACCTACCGGAGCGCGTTGGTTATGCTAACGATGCTGGTCACGCTAATTGCTGTTGCAATGATCGTCTACGATCTTCGCCGCCATGATTACGCACATGTCTCATCGTCGATCGGCTATCTTTTCGGTATCACACTGTTTATCAGTTTCGCCACAGTACTGAAAATCCACTACCGGCCCTTTGTATGGCTTGGCGAAATCAGCTATTCGGTCTATCTGCTGCACGGCGTGCCGCTGTATCTCATTTTCTGGCTGTGCAAGCACTATCAATGGACCGGTGCACCGCTCAGCGTCTACATGGTCGTTCCGTTGGTGCCGGCCGTTGTATTGTCCTGGGTCAGCTTTCGCTTTTGCGAAGCGCCCAGTATCCGTCTCGGACACGCGCTAACGTCCGTCCCCAACGTCGACTTGGTAGGCCGAACCGGGGCCATTCAAAAAAATAAACTTTACTAGACTCCGGCTGGCCCTGTTTGCTGCTGGCAAGTTCCTGTTTGTTAGGACAGTTCACGACCACAACGACATGAACGGTACTGGCCTACACTTGACACGGTCGCCATGCATGAAGCCCACAGGTTACGCCATCGTTACCTGCTGCTGGCGATGACTGCTTTGACCGCGCTATAGGCTGGCTTTTTCGTGACGCCGTCCGACTTGATCAAGCCATAGCCATCGTCGGCCGACATGTCAAACAGCTCATACAGCTGGACCGACTGCAGCAAGCTGTACTGCGATTTGAGCTTCACGAATTCCTGCATTTGATTGCTCAGGTAGCTCGCTTGTGCATTAAGCAGCGTGTTTTCGGACTGACCATACGGTCGATAACCATACTCGGAAATCCAGATCGGTCGTCGGAAGCGCCGCGTCAACTCTTGAAGCACGTTGATGCCGTTCGCATCCGTGATGTCTCCCATATCGCTATACCAGTGCCAAGAGGTGACATCCCAATTGACACGTGGCCCACTCGTTCCACCTTGAGGATCCGTGCCGTCGGCCAGCATTTGCAGAATACCGAAGTGCAACCACCCGGCGGTAACGGCCACTGCCGCGCGGGGATCCGCGGCGCGTACGCCATCGATCATGCCGCGTATCATTCCACGGTAAATAAAGTACGGCGTCACGCGGTAGTCGGTGCGAAAGTTGCCACCACGGGATACAAAACCGATTTCCATTTCGTTACCGCACTCATACAACAACACCTTGCCCTTTAGAATACTTGCAATGGAGTACGCAAGTTGAAAGCTATTGCTATACGCAGAGGCCTCATCGGTATTGAATAGCTTTGGGGTGATCACCACTGAGACGCTAATGCCAGTCCCCCTCAGTGCATCAACGAAAGATGCAATGTTCTTTGCCCCAATCGTATTCCAGACGTCTTGGCGAACATTCGACACCCCAAGATCGCGCATGTAGGCTGCCTGTGTGGCAAACGCCGTGCCATACGCATTACCCGAATTAATGTGTCCGTTAATCCCGAAGAACCCGGATGACACTGCATTGTAGCTATTCGACGACATGGAGCTAGATGTTGCGGCAGCACTAGATGTCGTCGCACTGACGGTTGTGGTATTAGCAGCACCCGATGCCGATGTCCCTGAACCTGACCAAGTCGCACCGCTGCTGGGCCAGCGGCGCGTACGGTCGGGGCTAGCAGCCCCGACTTCGCTGCTTGCCCACGCCCCCAGCGCCATCGTACCGGCGGTAGCAACAAGTGAGCGAAGGAATTCACGTCGCACGCATACCGCACCTTTCGCACCGTCCTGAGAGGCCAAATCGACGTTTGAGGCGCAGTGGGAGGGACTTTTAGATGAATGTCTCTTCTTCGAAATCATGAATTTGAATGGATAGTCATACAAAGGCCGATAATCGAAACGCACGTGCCTTCGCCAAACATTTGACGAAAGCACTTCGTGCCCGTGCCGCATTGGACGCGACGAAGCACCGCATCCCTGGAACACTGGGCGTCACCTTGCACTTCGTGGGAATAGGACTTCTTCGTGACGAAACGGTGGATTAAAGCCGGACGCACAGTGACACATGGTGCGGATGGCAATCGACAGCCGAATCGACGGACCTGAAGCTAGCCAGTGAGCGAATTATCCGCATGCAAAGGCTAAGAGAACTAGGATGACGCTTCATGCGTCGAAAGAACGAGCGCACATTCTACTGGAATCGAGCGCTTGAAAAGATTAATGTTTCGCTGCACGCGCGCTGACGGCGCATAACGTAGCCAATTACCGTGCCCGACCCAGTGTGCCCAGCCACATGATGCACTCGGCATGGCTGCCGCGCCGACACCGACAGCAAGCCCCCTTTATCCAGGTAGACGCCCGCCGCCCGAGGGCCGGCACGTTTTTGGTTGAAAATGGTACGCCAACGCACTGATACGCGTTGAGTCGTGCGCGATGCTATGCCGAATGACCAAAGCGTATGCGCCCTTCCCGACGCAAGTACGTCGCATGAGGTGACGGTAATGGTCCGATGCCATGACGACAATCGCCAGCGGTTGCCTCAGTCATTGATTGCGTAACACTCTGTGAGATGAACGACACGAACTCGAACCATCGCGGCCGCACTCTGTATGCCGCGCCAGCACGCCCCGGCGGTGGGCCGCAAGTCGTCGCTCCATCATGGAACGGGAAGTCCGGCTTTGCTACGGCACGGGGAGCCTTTAAAGCGGTAGATCGTTATTATCTGGTGTGGGCATTTTTTGTACCAATCACGTCCGTGCTGGTGTTTCCCAGCGTGCAAGGCACTACGCCGGGCTATTTGATGTGCTTCTTATCACTAGCAATCGCTATGCTGCATGGAGGCGGCGAGCGTACCCGCTACTTGCGCATCCTTTTAACAGCGATCTTTGTCTGGGTATTGCTGTTTACACTGACGCAACTAGCCGACCTGACCGACGGCTATACCCCTGACCTAGGCACGTTGTCGCTGGTCAACCCGTATGACCATTCGTTTGTCATGCGCGCTTCGCTTTTCACGCAATCACTATATGTCGTCGCAGTGGTCCTCTATGGCACCTACCTGTACGTCTACTACAACGATGCATGGGATCGCATCATCGTTGCCTCCGGCGTACTGTTTGCCGTGTATGGAATTTATGAGTGCGCCTACTATTTTGTGACCGGCCAGTCGGGGGACTTCCTGTCCAATCGCCAGTTCACCAACACGCTGGCCCGGCCGCTGCCCAAAGATATCGTCACGGGCAGCGACTTTCAGACAATGGGCGTCGGTGGAATCTCGATGCAGCGCTTGAAGTCGCTAACGGGCGAACCGTCGATGTATGCGTTGTCGATGTTCCCGTTCTGGGTCTACGCCCGCACCGTGCAACGATCGCGCTGGCCCGCGATCATGATTGGCGCGTCGCTCGTGATGACAGCCTCCACGACGGCGATGGTCGGCTACCTGTGCTACCTCGGCATCCGGATGATGCGCACGCGGATCAATATCATCAAGCTGGTGCTGGCCGCGTTTGCCATCATCGCGATTATCATCGTGTTTAACGAGCAAGTCGTGCAATTGGCGGATGACGTGGTGATCAAAAAACTCACCGGCGCCAATTCGTCGGGCCAGGAGCGCTCGGCCGGGTTCATGGCTGCCGTCGACTTCTGGCTCAATGCGCCCGTTGCAAATAAGCTGGTGGGAATCGGCTTCGGCTACATCCGCACCACCGACATGTTCTCGACGCTG
>NZ_JADBGL010000013.1:0-97269 GCF_037389205.1 Mycetohabitans sp. B46 | reverse complement strand
GAAGGCGCCTTGCTCGTAGCCGAACATCTCCGACTCGAACATCGACTCGGGCAATGCCGCGCAGTTGATCGCGACGAACGGCCGGTCGCGGCGCGCGGATTGTTCATGCAACGCCCGTGCGATCAATTCCTTACCAGTGCCGGTTTCACCATTGATCAGCACGGCGGCATCGGTCGGCGCGACGTTGGCGATCATCGTGCGGACCTGCTCGATTGCCGCGCTCGTGCCGATGATGTGCACGGTGTCGGGGCGCTGGGCCGCCAGCTCTCGGCGCAGGGCACGGTTCTCCAGTTGCAACGCGCGCCGTTCGAGCGCGCGGCGCACGGCATCGGCGAGGCGCTCCGACGAAAAGGGCTTTTCAATAAAGTCGTACGCGCCGTCGCGCATCGCCTGTACCGCCATTGAGATATCGCCATGACCCGTGACGACGATCACGGGCACATCCGGCGCCCGCTCGCGCATCAGCGACAGCAGTTCCAGGCCGCTCGCCCCGGGCAGCCGGACATCCGTGACGATCGCGCCGGGCACGCCGGCGCCGGCAGCGTGCATCGCGTCTAGCGCGGCTTCTACGCTCGGATAGCCGGTCACGTCGAAGCCGCCGAGCATCAGGCTCTGGACGTTAGCGTGCCGTACCAGCTCGTCGTCTTCAATGAACAATACCTGCAAGCCGTCAGTCATGGTCGTGGCTGTTCATGCGGTGGTCAATGGCGTGGGCGATGGGGGGGCAGGCCGGCGTGTCCTGGCTCGAGCGCGCATACGCGCGTGGCAGCGTCATCACGAAGCATGCGCCGCGCGCCGGCGCATCGCGATCCTTGTCACGCGCGGTGGCCACGCTTAGCGTGCCGCCCGCGTCGCGCACGATCGACGCGGCGATCGCCAGCCCGAGCCCCAGCCCTTGCCCCATTTCCTTGGTGGTGAAGAACGGCTCGAACAGCCGGGGCAGCACGTCGGCGGCGATGCCGGGACCGTTGTCGATGACGGCAATCGCTACGACGTCGGGGCGCGTGTCGACTTCAATGATAACGCGCGCCGTTGGGTGGTTGGCGAGCGCATCGGCTGCGTTGCCGATCAAGTTGATCAGCGCCTGCTCGACTCGTAGGTCATCACACCGTACAGCAGGCGACGTATCAAGTGCATTGAAATCGAACGGTGCACGCTTGCCATCGGCGTGCACGCTCACGACTTGCACGTCGATGCCGGCAAGCTTGTCGCGCAACATCACCAATGCGTTGCGTAGCGCCTGCGCGACGATGGCGTGTGCATCGCGCGGGCGCCGCTTGCTGACGAATAGCTTCAACTGGTTCGTGATGCGCCCCATCCTGTCGATCAGTGTCGCGATGGCCTGCAGGTTCTCGCGTGCCGCATCCAGCGCGTTACGCTCGATCAGCACTCGTGTGTTATCCGAAAACGTGCGCAGCGCGGCGAGCGGCTGGTTCAGCTCATGGGTGATGCCAGCGGCCATTTGCCCGAGTGCAGCCAGCTTACTGGCCTGCACGAGTTCGTCTTGCGCGGCGCGCAGCTCCGCTTCCGCGCGCGTGCGCTCGTTGACTTCGCGCGTGAGTTGCTCATTGGCTGCCGACAGGTCCGCGGTGCGCTCTGCGACGCGCTGGTTTAGCTCCGCATAGGCGCGCTGTAGCATCCGGCGACCGTACTCCATTTCGCGCAGCTTGGCCCGTCGTAGCCGCCAGTAAAAGCCCAGCAGCGCGGCAATCAGCAACGCCAAGCCGGTCGCCACCGTCATCGCGCGCGCCCGTGCATCGACATCGTCTAGCGGCGACAGTACCGTCAACTGCCAGCCCAGCTCGCTCAGTGGTTGCTCGGTTTGCAGATACAGCGGTGCCGGCGGGTCCGAGCCGAACCGTATTAGCTCCGCCCCTGCCGCGCGCGTGCGCACCCTGGTCAGCGGCAACGGCGTCAACCGCTCGTCACCGTATTGCTCGGTGTCGCGAATCCATGCCGACGCCCGGCTCGACAACGGGCGCGTCGTATGGTACTTCCACGATGGGATTGACGACAGGATGACGATACCGTTGGCGTCGGTGACAAACAGCGGCTCGGACCGATCTTGCGGCGGGAACCAGCTCAGGTCGATCTTGATCACCACGACGCCGACTTGAGTCCCGTTGTGTGAGACCGGCTGGGAAATGTAGTAGCCGGCCTGATGCGAGCGCGTGCCGATCCCGAAAAAGTGGTCCTCGTGTCCCGCGATCGCGGCGACGAAGTATGGCCGGAAATCATAGCGCGCTCCGACGAAGCTGCCGGGCTCGCGCCAGTTGCTGGCCGCCACGCACAGGCCGTCGTCGGTGATCAGGTAGGCTTGTGACGCCTTTGAGCGCTGTGCGATTTCTTCCAGGTAGCGATTCGCGCGGGCGACCGCTGCACCGTTCGGCTGCCGCAGCGCCTCCTGCACCAGAGGATGCGTGGAGAGCAGGTACGGCAGGGGCGCGTAGCGGTCCAGCGCGGCTTGCAGTGTAGCGCTCGTGCGCGCCGCGCGCGCGGCCGACGCCTCGCGCAAGCGGTCGATCGCATGGGTGCGCGCGCTCGACCAGGCCGCGACGCAGCTTGCGATAACGACCGCGGCGAGCACCAGCAATACGGCGGTACGGCGTAGCACGGCGAGATGTCAGGATAGCAGCGGATGGGTGCCTCATTGTGGCACAACGCCGTGCGGGTGCCTATGCGGTTGCTTTCGGCCTATGCGGTCGCTTCCGCTTCGATGCTTGCCGGCTGGCGCATCACGCGCTTGAGCTTGTCGCGATCAAGCTCATGCTCCCATGCGGACACGACGACCGTTGCCACGCCATTGCCGACGATGTTGGTTAGCGCACGACACTCGCTCATGAAGCGATCGATGCCGAGGATCAGCACCATGCCGGCGAGCGGAATCGTCGGCACGACCGCTAGCGTCGCGGCGAGCGTGATGAACCCGGCGCCGGTGACGCCGCTCGCGCCTTTGGACGTGAGCATCGCGACGGCCAGCAGTGTCAGCTGCTGGCCCCACGTCAGGTCGGTATGGGTCGCCTGTGCGATGAACAGAACGGCCATCGTCATATAAATGTTCGTGCCGTCGAGATTGAACGAGTAGCCGGTCGGCACGACCAGGCCGACGACCGAGCGCGAGCATCCGAGCTTCTCGAGCTTTTCCATTAGGTGCGGCAGCGCCGCCTCGGACGAACTGGTGCCGAGCACGATCAGCAGCTCCTCCTTAATGTAGCCGAGAAAACGCACAATGCTGAAGCCGACGGCACGCGCAATCGTGCCGAGCACAACCAGCACGAACAGCAGCGACGTCAGGTAAAACGTGCCGATTAGCTTGAGCAGCGGCAGCAGCGAGCCGACCCCGTATTTGCCGATCGTGAACGCCATTGCACCGAACGCGCCGAGCGGTGCGACCTTCGTGATCAGATGCACCATGCCAAAGAACACCTGCGAGACGCTGCTGATGAATGCGGACACTTTGGCGCCGCGCTCGCCCAGGTGGGCCAGTACGCTACCGAACAGGATCGCGATCAGCAGGATCTGAAGGATGTCGCCTTGCGCGAAAGCGCTAAAGAATGTGTCGGGGATCAGGTGTATCAGGAAATCGACAGTCGTCTGGCCATGCGCCTTTTGCACATACATCGACGCCGCCTTGCTGTCGAGCGTGGCCGGGTCGACGTTCAAGCCTACACCGGGCTTTAGGATATGCGTAGCGGCTAGGCCGATCAGCAGGGCGAACGTCGAGACGACCTCGAAGTACAGCAACGCCTTGCCACCGACGCGGCCCACCTTCTTCATGTCTTGCATGCCGGCGATGCCGGATACCACGGTGCAGAAAATGATCGGTCCGATCACCAACTTGATCAGCTTGATGAACGCGTCACCCAGCGGTTTCATTTGTATCGCTAATTGTGGGTAGTAATGGCCTAGCAGGATGCCCAATGCGATGGCAAATAACACCTGGACGTAAAGGACCTTGTAGAGGGGTTTTTTCACGATAGATACCCTTATCGTTTGTGACAAGAATCGCAGGCCTGGACGGGTTCGTCACAGGCGTGCGCGGATAACGCGTTGCGTGCACTGCGCGGGTTTAGCGTGAGCGGAAATGATGGATGGACATGCGATGTCTCCTGGCTGTAGTTGTGTCTCGGCTTGGTGGCCGTGGTTCTTATGTGCAAGGCCGATGCCAGCCTCGTCCGATTGGTATAAGTCTTTGACTGTTAAGGGTTATGAGGATGCAGTGACAGGCCGTATTTTCCGGATTTCCGGAAAGCGTCGATGAGGAATCTGGATATCCAGAATGCATTGACAAGATCCCTTTGGCTTGAATAAGGGAAGGCTATAGCACGAGTGTCGGCGCTGATCCTGCGTTGAAGCGTTGAGTTCACGACCCTCGATTCGTGCGAGACGAAGCGGCCTCTCGCCGTGGCGATGCGCTACTTCGCGGAGAGCGCGGCCAGCAGGTTCATCACCATGTTCGGCGTAAAGGTAAATGGCACCCAACCATAGCCAGTATGGCGGAACACGACGAGTTGCGAGCCATTGTTGCGTGATTGCGTGGCGATCGCCGGATCCTGTGTGGCCGCGAAGCGCCAGCCCGGCGGCAGGGCAGCGGGTGGCTCAGGCGTCATCGAGGCACGCGCGATCGCTAGCTCCTCAATGATCGCTGAAATATCGGCGGGTCCGAGCGTAACGGAGTGCTCGCCGAGTGTCACGACGATTTCGTTTTGCGATGGACGGTTGAAGTGCAACTGAGGCGGTGTGGGATCATTGGCTGTTTCTTTTGTCGAGTCAGCCAGAGTCGTCGGAGCTGTCGGAGCTGCCGGAGCTGCCGGAGCTGCCGGAGCTGCCGGAGCTGCCGGAGCTGCCGGAGCTGCCGGAGCCGTCGGAGCTGCCGGAGTCGCCGAAGTTGCCGGAGCCCTCGGAGTTGCCGGAGCCCTCGGAGTTGCCGGAGCCCTCGGAGTTGCCGGAGCCGTCGGAGTTGCCGGAGTCGCCGGAGCCGCCGGCCCGGCGCTGGCGAGGCGGTCAATTAGCCGTTGCACCGCGTCGATCTGTTCGTGAAGCTCCATACTGCTGCCCTGATTGAGATGGAACGGCAATTTTACTCGACGTGCCGGGCACGGCGCTCGGCCAGCCTGTCGCGCGTCATTTTTGTGCGTAATTCCAGCCATTTCTAGCACGTCGATCGCCATAGAGACGTTAAGCTCCCGTATCATTAAGGTTTTTGTAAGCTTATCCCCGGATTTTTGAAGGAGTCGCATGCCTCACGACATCAGCCTCATCACCTTGATCGCAACCGGGCTCGGGCTCGCGATGATCCTCGGCTACGCCGCGTCGTGGTTCAGGATGCCGCCGCTCGTCGGCTACCTGTTGGCCGGCGTGCTGTGCGGACCTGCGACGCCGGGTTTTGTCGGCGACGTGGCGCTTGCCGGCCAGCTTTCCGAGATCGGTGTGATGCTACTGATGTTCGGCGTCGGCCTGCATTTCTCGCTCGACGACCTGCTGGCCGTCAAGCGCATCGCTGTGCCCGGCGCAATCGTCCAGATCGCGGTGGCGACGGCGCTCGGCATGGCCACGGCAATGTGGTGGGGCTGGCCGATTGGCGTGTCGCTCGTCTTCGGGCTGGCGCTGTCGGTGGCCAGCACCGTTGTACTGCTGCGCGCGCTGGAGGCGCGCGGCCAGCTCGATTCGGCCAACGGCCGTATTGCGGTCGGATGGCTGGTCGTCGAGGATCTGGTCATGGTGCTCGTGCTGGTGTTGCTTCCCCCGTTGGCTGGCCTGCTCGGCGGCTCGCTGGACGGCAACCATGGTGCGGGATTGACGCAGGCGCGCGCCGCCGCGCCGCAGCCCAGCCTGTGGGCAATGGTCGGCGTGACGTTCGCGAAGGTCGCCGCCTTCATCGCACTGATGCTGGTGGTCGGCCGCCGGGTGTTTCCGCGCCTGTTGTTCCTGGTGGCCCGCACCGGTTCGCGTGAGCTGTTCACGCTGTGCGTGATTGTTGCCGCAGTGGGCGTGGCGTACGGCTCGGCACGCCTGTTCGACGTGTCGTTCGCGCTGGGCGCCTTCTTCGCCGGCATGATGATGCGTGAGTCCGAGTTCAGCCATCGCGCGGCGGACCAAACGTTGCCGTTGCGTGACGCGTTCTCGGTACTGTTCTTTGTGTCGGTCGGCATGCTGTTCGACCCTCATGTGCTGATCAACGCGCCGTTACACGTGCTCGGCGTGGTCGCGATCATCATGGTCGGCAAGACAGTGGCGGCGGTGGCGCTGGTGCTCGCTTTCCGCTATCCGCTAAATAGCGCGCTGACCGTCGGCGCGAGCCTGGCGCAAATCGGCGAGTTCTCGTTCATCCTGGCCGGCCTGGGGATGTCGCTCGGCTTGTTGCCGAAAGAGGGGCAGGACTTGATCTTGGCCGGCTCGCTGATCTCCATTGCGTTGAATTCGCTCGTGTTCGCCGCGATCGAGCCGGCGCAGGCATGGATCCGTAATCGTTCCAGTCTGGCGCGAAGGATGGAATGCCGCGAAGATCCGCTCGCCGCGCTGCCGATGACGGTGCCCCAGGCGCACCTGACCGGCCAAGTCGTGATCGTCGGCTATGGCCGAGTCGGCCGCCGTGTCGCGCAGACGCTGGCCATGCATCGGATCCCGTATGTGGTGGCCGAGCAGCATCGCGATATCGTTGAGAAGCTGCGCGCCGAGCAGGTGCCCGCTGTGTGCGGCGATGCGTCCGATCCGATGCTGCTGGTGCAGGCGCACGTCGCACGCGCCGGAATGCTGGTGGTGACGTTGCCGGACACCTTCGATGTTCGCAAGATCGTCGACACTGCCCGCACGCTGAACCCGTCTATCGAAGCAGTGTTGTGCACCGATAACGATGACGAGGCCGCGTTGCTCGAATCGGAGCGAGTCGGCACCGTGTTTGTTGGAGATAGCGAGTTGGCGCGCGGCATGACCGCGCATGTGCTGTCGCGGATGACGAGCGCCGCGACCGACGTGGGCGTCGAGGCAACCAGCGCGTCGGGCCATCTACGATGACGGCTACATCGAGTTTGGCCGGATGTCAAGTCGTGGGGCGAAGCATGACAATGTTGGCCGAATAGGTGTCAAAGTTATCAACAGTTTCTGTGGATAAACCTGTGGTGAACCTAGACGAAACCTAGTAAATCTGGGGTTCCCCTCGGCATCGCCGCGTTGCGTACGTAATCCTGGACTGCAATGGGCGCACAGAAGGGATATATTTCCGGGATGGAAAAAAGACAGAACATGGCGTGCGGGGCGTCATCCGACATGCCAGCGCCGCCTCGCCAATGGGATGCACGGCTCGCTCGCCGGCTCGTGATACCACTGAAAGACACCTTGGTCACGCCGAACCACCTGACGACGCTGCGCCTGTTGATCGGCCTGGCCGGCGCGGCGGCGCTGGCTGCCGGCGGATACGGCTGGGTCAACGTCGGCGCGTTGCTGATCGTGTTGTCTAATTTTGTCGACCATACGGATGGCGAGTTGGCCCGCATCAGCGGTAAATCGAGTCGGCTGGGCCACTTCTACGACCTCACGTCGGATGCGCTAGTCACGATCGGGCTGTTTGTCGGCATGGGGTGGGGTGTCCCCGCTGAGGCGCACGCTTCGCTGCCGGCGGCGCCCGCGTGGCTCGGCTGGGTGGCCGGCCTCGCCGTGGCGTTGATTTTCTTCTTGCGCATGCGCATCGAGCAGCGTGCGGGCAAGGCCGGCACGCGCCAGGCATTTTTGGCCGGCTTCGAAACCGAGGACGTACTTTACCTGCTGCCGTTGGTCACGTTACTGGATGGTGTGACGCCGTTCCTGTTGGTGGCAGCAATCGGCGCGCCGCTGTTCGCGGCGTGGGTCGCGATTGACTACCGCCGCACGATGCGGCGGGCCACGGGGACTGCCGCGGCGACCCATTGCGGCACGACACCATGAGCGCCACGGCCGGGCTGGCCCGCGACAGCGCGGGCGCTGGACAGCAGTGCAGCACGATAGTGGATGCGTCGATGCACGAGCGCATCGCGACGCTCGATACCGAGCGGCTGCGCGAGACGTTCGGCGAGCAGGGCGCGTTCTTGTTCCTCGACACATTCCTGGCGCCGGACATGACCGCCCGGCTGGTGGACGCAGTGCGTCGGGTCGATGGCGAAGTGAATCGCAACTACCTGCCTGGGCACAAGCAGGGCGGCAGTGTCAGCAGGCATACGATCGACCGGCTTGCGCCGGTGATCGCCGAATTGTATCGTTCGCCGGCGTTGATTCGCTGGCTGGAGGCACTGTGCGGAGACCGCCTGCTGGCCTGTCCTGACACGGATCCTCACGCATATGCACTCTACTTCTATACCAAGCCCGGCGATCATATCGGCTGGCACTACGATACGTCGTATTACCATGGCCGGCGATACACGCTGCTGCTGGGCGTGGTTGACGAATCGTCGTGCAAGCTGGAATACCGGCTGCACACTCGCGAGCCGGGCGTGCCCGTCGTCGAGGCGGCAGTGCAGTTGCCGCCCGGCGGGCTGATCTTTTTCGACGGAGACAAGCTGCAGCATCGGATCACGCCGCTGGGCGCAAATGAGAGGCGCGTATCGTTGACATTCGAGTACGTGACCGATCCGAGCATGGGGCGGCTCCAGCGGTTCGTATCGAACATGAAGGACGCGATCGCCTACTTCGGTTTCCGGCAAGTATTCCGGCAGTGGGCTGGCAAGTGAACACGCGCATGACACGTGCAGCGTGGATTGCGTTGACGATCGGCGCGTCGCTGTTCGTCGCGCTGCTGGCATGGCAGGGTATCGCACCGTTGGTAGCTGCGTTGTCGGCCGCCGGCTCCGGCTTGCTGCTCGTGGCCGCGTTCCATGGCCTGCCCATGGTGGTTGACGCGGCGGCGATCCGCGTGCTGGTGGGTGAGCGCGGCGGTGGGCTGGCGGGTGAGCGCGGCGGCGTAACGATCGGTGACGTGCTATTAACGCGCTGGGCAGGCGAATCGGTCAACAGCCTGCTGCCGGCCGGTCAGATCGGCGGGCCGTTGCTGATGGTGCGGCATCTGGCGCAGCGTCGATTGCCGCTACCGGAATCGGCGGCGGTGATGACCGTCAGCACGACGTGGCAAACGATCGCGCAAGTCGTGTTTGCGTTGTTGGGCCTGGCGGTGTTCGCGGCTCATGCGGCGCATGGTGCACTCGGTAATCTGCGCACGCCGTTGCTGGTTGCGAGCGCGGGCTTTGCGCTGCTGCTGTACGGTTTTTACAAGGCGCAACGGCGGCGCTTGTTCGGGCGGCTGTCGCGCGTGATGTCCAAGCTGTCGGCGGGACGCGACTGGTCAGCGCTCTTCGAGCGCGCCGATGCGGTGGATGCGCACGTGGCCGCGCTGTATCGGCAGCCGCGTGCGGTGGCGGCAAGCTTCGCATTGAGTCTGTGCAGCTGGATCGTTGGCACTGGGGAAGTCTGGCTGATCCTGCAGTTGATTGGACATCCGGTCGGCTGGGGCGACGCACTGTTGCTCGAGAGCATCGGGCAGGCCATCCGCGGCGCAGCGTTCATGATCCCGGGCTCGCTTGGTGTGCAGGAGGGCGGGTACTTGTTGCTTGCGCCGCTGGTCGGCTTGCCGCCGGACGCGGCCCTCGCGCTGTCGCTGGCCAAGCGCGCCCGCGAAATCCTGCTTGGCGTGCCGGGGCTGGTGTACCTGCATTTTTCCGAGCGTCGCTGGCAACGCCGCCGTGCTGCGCGAATGCCGGCAGCCAACTAGTGCGCTGGGTCGCGCCACGTGTCGATTGGGGTGCCTTACCCAGATCTGTAAATCAACAGTCATAGAAGAAACACACGGGAGTATCAATGCGCGCCATTATTCTCGCTGCGGGCCGCGGCCTGCGCTTGGTCCAGCCCGAGAACAAGCAGCGGCCCAAATGCCTGCTACAGTTCGACGGCATGACACTGCTCGAGCGCCATTTGCAGTGGCTCAGGGCGGCCGGTGTCGATGACATCGTATTGGCCCTGGGTTTTCACCACGAGATGATCGAGGCCGAGCTGCTGCGCCTGGGTTGGACACCACCGCCGCGCATCGTGCTCAATCCGAACTACGAGTTGGGCAGCGTGCTGACGGTGCACGGGGTATCCGACGCGCTGTGCGCGGGTGGGGAGGTGTTGCTGATGGATGCCGACGTGCTGTATGACGAGCGTATTATGGCGCCGCTGGTGGTCGGCAAGCATGTGAACCGGTTGCTGATTGATCGTGATGTCGAGCCGGGCGACGAACCCGTCAAGCTGTGCTTGCGCGACGGGGTGCCCGTCGAGTTGCGCAAGCAGGTCGCGGCCGACCTGCGATACGACACGATGGGCGAGTCGGTCGGGTTCTTCCGCCTGACCGAGGGGGCCGCGCAGCGCCTGGCGCAGATCGCCGCCGACTATGTTGGCAGCGGCCGCGCGAACTTGCCACACGAGGAAGCGCTGCGGGACCTGCTGCTCGAGCGCAGCCATGTCTTCGAAGCGGCCGACGTGACCGGTGCGCCATGGATCGAAATCGATTTTGCCGCGGACGTCGAGCGCGCGCGAACGCAGGTACTGCCGTTGCTGCAGCCGGTGGTCGTCGCGGGCACGATCGCATCGCGTTGAGACAGGAGCTTGTTGAACTCATGAACGCCCCCGATACCTTTGTCGCACGCGCGCAAAGCCGTGCGGCGCGGCTGCGCCGCATGCTGACCTCCGATAAGCTGGAATTCATGATGGAGGCGCACAACGGGCTGTCCGCGCGGATCGTGCGCGAAGCGGGCTTTGACGCCATCTGGGCGTCGGGTCTAGCCATCTCGGCGCAATATGGCGTGCGCGACAACAATGAGGCGAGCTGGACACAGGTAGTCGACATGTTGGAATTCATGGTCGATGCGAGCGACCTACCGATCCTGCTCGACGGCGATACCGGCTACGGCAATTTCAACAACGTGCGGCGGCTGGTCAAAAAGCTGGAGCAGCGCGGCGTGGCCGGCGTGTGCATCGAGGACAAACAATTCCCGAAGACCAACAGCTTCATCGGCGGCGAACGGCAGCCGCTAGCGGACGTTGACGAGTTCTGCGGCAAGATCAAGGCTGGCAAGGATTCCCAGGGCGACCCGGACTTTTCGATTGTCGCGCGGGTCGAGGCGTTGATTGCCGGTTGGGGCATGGACGAGGCGCTGCGCCGCGCCGAGGCGTATCACGCGGCTGGGGCCGATGCGATTCTGATCCACAGCAAGCTGGCGCGAGCCGACGAAATCGTGGCATTTGCACGCGAATGGGCCCATCGTGCTCCGTTGGTGATCGTGCCAACGAAGTACTACAGTACGCCGACGCAGGTCTTCCGCAACGCGGGTATCAGCGTTGTGATCTGGGCGAATCACTTGATACGCGCGGCCACGTCGGCGATGCAGGCCGTCGCCAAGGAAATTCACGACAGCGAGACGCTGGTCGGCGTCGAGGACAGGATCGCGTCGGTCAATGAGATTTTCCGCTTGCAAGGCGCCGACGAATATTCGGCCGCCGAGCGCGTCTATCTGACCGCGCGCGCGCCGCGCACGGCGGTTGTGCTGGCTGCGAGCCGGGGGCACGGGCTAGAGGCGGTCACCGCGCAGCGACCCAAGGTGATGTTGCCCATCGCGGGTAAGCCGTTGCTACGCTGGCTCGTCGATGGCTTCAAGAAGCAGGGCGTGAACGATATCACGGTCGTGGGCGGCTACCGTGCTGATGCGATCGACACGGCGGGCATCCGCCTGGTGGTCAACGAGCGGCACGAGACGACCGGCGAGCTGGCGTCGCTCGCGTGTGCGACGCAGGCGTTCGAGCACGATACCGTCATCTCGTATGGTGATCTATTGTTTCGCAGTTCTATCCTGCACGACCTGGTCGAAAGCGACGCGCACTTTTGCGTGGTCGTCGATTCGTCGCAGACGCAGCCGGCCAACCAGAGCGTGCGCGATTTCGCGTACTGCTCGAGTGGCGACGACCGGGGCCTGTTCGGGCAGAAGGTCGTGCTGCGGCGCGTGAGCAGCGAGGCCGCCGCGCCGGATGGCACAGCGCCGCACGGGCGTTGGATTGGCCTGCTGGGCGTGCGTGGCGAAGGACGCGAGAAACTTCAGCGTATTTTTGCGACGCTGCGCGAGCGCAGCGACTTCGATTCACTGGACATGCCGGCGCTGCTCAATGCGCTGGTCAACGCCGGCGAGCAGATCGAAGTGCACTATGTGCACGGACACTGGCGTGGTGTCAATGACCTGGACGATTTCTGCCGCGCAGCGGATTTCGCCCATACGCAGGTACCGATCGCCGAGGCCGGCACCGGAGGCGGCAATGATTGATGCGGCGCAGTTCGTCGATGCGGCGCGCGAACGCGGATTCGACTGGTACGCGGGCGTGCCGTGCTCGTTCTTGACGCCTTTTATCAACTACGTGTTGCAGGCGCCGTCGCTGCATTACCTGAGTGCAGCAAACGAGGGCGATGCGGTGGCGCTGATTGCAGGCGCGACGCTTGCCGGTCGGCGCGGTGTCACGATGATGCAAAACTCCGGGCTCGGCAACGCCGTCAGTCCGCTGACCTCACTGACTTGGACGTTCCGGCTGCCGCAGTTGTTGATCATTACCTGGCGTGGCCAGCCGGGCGTGGCCGACGAGCCGCAGCATGCGTTGATGGGGCCGATCACCCCGGCAATGCTCCAGACGATGGAGATTCCATGGGAGACCTTTCCGACTGACGCAGGCGATATCGGTGCGGCGCTGGATCGGGCGATCGCGCATATGGACGCCACTGGTCGGCCCTATGCGCTGGTCATGCAGAAGGGGAGCGTTGCGCCCTATCCGCTGCGCGGCGCCACTGCTCGCGCACGGCGCGCGGCAGTGCCGGTCGAATCAATGCTACGCGGCGTGGCGCGTGACGAACTGCCGTCGCGTAGCGACGTACTGCGCGGCGTGATCGACGCAACACCGGTGCAGGGCAGCGTGGTATTGGCATCCACCGGCTTCTGTGGCCGCGAACTGTATGCGCTGCACGACCGGCCAAACCAGTTGTACATGGTTGGCTCGATGGGCTGTGTGATGACGATGGCGCTCGGACTTGCGCTGGCTCGGCCCGACCTGCGCGTGGTGGCGCTCGATGGCGATGGCGCCGCGTTGATGCGCATGGGCGCGTTTGCGACGCTGGGCGCCTATGGGGCGTCCAACCTCGTACATATCGTGCTGGACAATGGCGTGCACGATTCGACTGGTGGCCAGGCGAGCGTATCACCGAATATGTCGTTCGCGGGCGTAGCCGCGGCGTGCGGGTACGGGCGCGTGATTGACGGAGACGATCTCGGGGTGCTGCGGCGGGTTTTCAACGCCGAGCTGCTCGGCGACGGTCCACGTTTCGCGTGTATCAAAACACGGCCCGGCACGCCGGAGAACCTGCCACGACCGAGCGTGACGCCGGAGCAAGTAAAGGCGCGCTTGATGAACCACATCGCACAGTGTGCGGAGGCCGCTGATGTTGCTACTTAACCCAGGACCGGTCACGCTGACAGAGCGCGTGCGGCAGAGCTTGCTGCAGCCCGACTTGTGCCATCGCGAGCCCGAATTCTATGATTTGCAGCAAGAGGCGCGCGAACGGTTGTTGGGCGTCTATGCGCTCGAGTCTGCCGAATGGCAAGCCGTCCTGATGACTGCGTCGGGCACGGGCGCGGTGGAGAGCATGGTTGCCGCGCTGGTGCCCGAGCATGGCCGCCTGCTGGTGGTCGAGAACGGTGTGTATGGCGAGCGGATCACGCATATCGCGCGTCACTATCGGATTGACCACGAGGTAGCTGCGCATCGATGGATCGACGCGCCCGATGTCCAGGCGTTGGCGGCGCGGTTGGATGACGCAGCGCGCGCGCAACGGCCGTTCACCCACGTTGCGCTGGTGCATCATGAGACGACCACGGGCCGCTTGAACGAACTCGGCGGCGTGCTCGACGCGTGCCGCACACGCGGCGTCGGCGTGCTGCTGGATGGCGTTAGCAGCTTCGGCGCGGAGGCCATCAACTTTGCCGACCCGGCGCTCGTCGCGGTCGCGGCGACAGCGAACAAGTGCTTGCATGGGGTGCCCGGAGCATCATTCGTGGTAGTGCGTCGTGCGGCGCTGGCCGACGCGGCAAGCCGGGCGTTTTACCTGGACCTCGGGCGGCTGGCGCGCTTGCAAGACGCGCGCAATACGCCGTTTACGCCGTCGGTGCACGCCTATTACGCGCTGGTCGAGGCACTGCGCGAGCTTGAGGACGCGGGCGGCTGGCGCGAGCGGCATGCGCGTTATCGTAAGCTGGCCGAGCAAGTGCGCGACGGTTTGGCGCGACTGGGTGTGGATGGCGTACTGCCACCGCAGGCATCGTCGGTCGTGCTGCGCGCGTACCGCTTGCCGCCGAAGATCGATTACGCCCAATTGCATGATGCATTGAAGCTGCATGGATTCGTCATTTATGCAGGGCAGGGCGGCTTGGCGGCCGAGTTGTTCCGCATCTCGACGATGGGCAATCTGACAGCGCACGACATGGACCGGCTGCTGCGCGCGTTCGGACAGCTGCTGGCGTGAGGCGGCGAGCATCATCGTGCGATCGCGGTGATCGGCGACGGGGCGATGATCGCCGGCGACGCGCTCGAGGCGCTGAACAACGCCGAGATGCTGCACACGGGATTGCAGATCGACGGGCCGAGCGCGGTGCGCTATGCACGGGACACGGGGCAAGCGAACTGCGTAGCCCTGCTTGTGCTATTGGCCCGTTGCCGGTCAACCGGATAAGACGTTGACATTCGCGGGCGTTGGCCGCGACATCGCTTCCGCGTCGCGGCAACGATGACGCGGCGTTATCCTCCCGGCGTTTTACATGTCGACGGAGGAATCGATGTCGATACCATCCATACGTTCGGTCCGCATCGCGTCGCCAGCGGAGGAACGAAACGCTTCGCTGCCACGCTCGCCGGTCACTGCTTCGGCGCAGCACACGCCCCTCATGCTCGACGGACTACCACGCCGCCGCTCGAGCGCGGCTAACGGCGTTGATATCCCCGCAACGCGGCGCGACTCCCTGGCGCGACAGCTGGACGCGCATTTTGATACTGACTGGCATCCGCTCTATCATGCGCCATGGACAGAAGCCGCCATGGGGCCGGCCAGCGCCTGGAATCCGTTCCCGGTTTGGCAAGCCGAGCCGGCGTCGCCGCTGTCATCGGTCGGCGCGCAGTGGCGCGATGCGTTGTTGCTGTTGCCGTCCGCTCAATATCTGGCCGCACACGGCATGCCGCTCAGTGAGCTTGGGCTCGAGCTGAATGCGTCGAGCCATAGCGACGAGCCGCGGTTGTCGAAGGTGCTGGTTCATGACGACGAGCCGCGGCTGCCCGACGTGCGCGCTGAGGGGGGCGAGCCACGTCCGTCAGATAGGCTGACCCATGATGACTTGCGTGCATTGGTGCGTTCGCTGACGCAGCACGTCGAGCGCCGCCGGCTGCGTGCGATGTTGCGCGTCGCCCAGCGGGCAGAGCCCGCGATAGCGCCGCCGGCCGATTCGAACGACGGGGCGACGTATCGCAGCACGCTACGCGAAGCCATCCGGCAGTCCATGTTTCTGCGCTCCACCCGCGCACTACGGGAGGCCGTGTGCCGGTACGCACCCGTATTCGGTGAGCCGGCATTGGCTGGTCCGGTGCCCGACAGCACGCTGAGGGCCATGTTGAGGGCTGCCGCCGTCGATGGCCAGCTGCCGATGAATCTGGCGGAATTGGTGTTGCTGCCGGACGGGATGACTAAGCCGCTGCGCCAGCGGGCCAAGGAGGCTGGCGGGGTGATCGCGCCAGTGCCGCGACAGGGCGACAAGGCGCGGGCCGATGATGGGGGGGAAGATGACGCGCAGCAAGCGATGTCTGCGTTGGAGGCGCTACAGGTGAACGGCACGATTTCGGAAGATCAGTACATTGCCGCGGCCAATCGGCTGGCGTCGCTGCTCGGCTACCACGTGGGAAGTTATCCGCGTGCGGTTTAGCAAAGGATGGCGTGGCATAAAGGATAGCGCGCGACATAAAGGATGGCTTGGCATTGCATGGAAGCGTCGGTCACCGACATGATGCTAGCTGGAGCGTTGCATTCTGCCGTGTATTCGGATCTGCGGTAAGCTGCATCGCACAGATTATCTGTACTGCGATATATCTGCGGTATGCTGGCCGCCTTGTTATTTAAGGAGCAACCTGTGCCGTCTCCCGCACAAGCCAGCCTACCTGCCGGGATTTATCCTGACGATTCCCCGACTCTGCGACCGGAGCGCGAATCAGACTTGCTGCCGTCTGCCATACCCCGTGCCAGCACGGCCACGCTGCTTCCCGCTCCGCTTGAGGGGCTCAGCACATTTCCGTTATCCGAACCGGTGTCGGCCGCTGGTACGGAGCGGAGTTCCGGGTTCGCTACCCGCAGCGCGGCGGCGACGGTTCAGCAAGGCAGCGCTGATTTGCCATCGTTTGTCCGGGGTCCGTTGCCGCCATTGCCGTACGAGCGCGAACAGGCATCGCGCAGCCTCAGCGACGATGATAGGGCGGATATCTTGGCGTATGCCGATGCCGTGCCTTCTCCGTCAGAACCGGTCACGCGTGTACCGGCGCAATGGAGCCGGTGCGATATCATCGGCCACGCGGCGCCCGCCGCGTGAGCGCCGACGCGACCACGCGCTAGCGTGATTTTGCGTCGTCGGCGCGCTGCTTATCGTGGGCACGCCGCGAGGCAGCAGTGCGCGCAGCCTGCTCGCGCGGCTTGCCCATCAGCACCGGCTGGAAGAGCACCGCGCCGATCAGCGTGCACACGAGCGACAGCGCGAGTAATTCGCCCATGCTCGAGGTGCCCGGATGATGCGACAACCACAGGCTGCCGAACGCGGTCGCCGTGGTCCCGGCCGACAAAATCACCGCCTGGGTCAACCCAGACTGCAGGAGTTTCGTCGCGCCGGCACGCCATGCCATCACATAGTAGATCTTGAACGCGACGCCCACGCCCAGCAACAGCGGCAGCGCGATGATATTCGCGAAGTTCAGCGGCAGGTTCAGCACCACCGACAGCTCGAGTGTCACGACCGCCGAGACCAGCAGGGGCACTAGCGTGCGCAGCACGTCGCTCAGGCGTCGCAGCGCGATCCACAGGAGCACCGTGATCGACACCAGCGCCAGCACGCCGGCCTGCACGAATGCGTGCACGATCGTGTCGGCCGAGTGCAGGATCGAAATCGGTCCACCGATGGCCTGCGGCTCGGCGGCCAGCACGGCAGCACTGAATGCGCGCAGCTTCGTATCGTCGTCGGGACTCATGCTGGTGGCTAGCTTGGGCGAGATCTGCACAAGGGCACGCCCGTCGGCGGTGACCCACTGCGAACGCAACTCGGCCGGCAACGTCTGCAGCGTGATCGAAGTGGGCTTGAGCAAGTTCGCCAGCGACGCGAGCGACAATTGCAGCGGTTTGGCGATCGCATTTTCGGCACGATCGCGCGTGGCCGCATCCGCCGCCGCCAGCTTGCGCAGCGACGCCGCCAAATGTTCGGCTTCCTTTGCACCGGGCCCCGGATGATCGAGTGCCGCGTTCTCCAGCATCGCAGCCGCATTGCGCAATGCTGACACGCGTGCACCGTCGGGTGCGGAATCAGAGGGTGTTTGCTCCAGCACGGGCAACAATTGCCGTGCCGCCTGTGCGATCGTGGCCAGCTTCTGCGGCTGGTCGTCGGGCACAAAACTGGCGGCCGTCACCACACGGCCCACTTCAGGTAGCGCGCGCAGCTTGTTGGCGGCCTGCTGCGCGTCGTCCAGCGACGCGGCCAGCAATTGGACATCGTTGACGCCGGTGTCGGACGCGCTGGCCAGCGAGGCGAGCGTGCGCATCGATTCGCTATTTGGATCTTTCAAATGCAACGGATTGAAGTCAAAGCGCAGTTGCGTGAGCAGCGGCAAGCCTGCTACGACCAGCGCGAGCGTGACAAGCAGGAGCGGGTTGCGATGGCGCTCGGTGAATTCGTCCAGCGGGGCGAGCAACTTGAATCCGGGCGCTGCGCCGCGCCCGGTCGGCCGCAACACCGAGATCAGCGCTGGCAGCAGGGTCACGCAAGACGGCAACGCGATGAACAGAATACCCACGCCGGCAATCTGCCCAAGCTCCGATATGCCGCGGTATGCGGTCGGCAGGAACGAGAAAAAACTTGCGGCGGTGGCTGCGGCCGCGAGCAACAGCGGCATCGCGATCGAGCGCGCGGTGCCCTCCAGCGCGCGCTCCAGGTTGCCGCACAGATGGAACTGCTCGCGATAGCGCACGGCGAACTGAATGCCAAAATCTACGCCGATCCCGACGAATAGCACGGCGAACGCGACCGAGATCATGTTCAATGCGCCGACCATCATCAGTCCGAGCGCGGCGGTGATCGCGAGCCCGACCAGCAGCGTCAGGAACACGGCGAACACCAGTCGGCGCGAGCGGACCGCGAACCACAGAATGACCAGTACCGTGAGCAGTGTCCCGATGGCATTGGGCACCGCACCTTCGCGGACCGATCCGAACTCTTCGTCGGCCAGTGGCCGGGGGCCGGTCAATTGCACGCTGGCGCCATAACGCTGCGCCAGCTGCAACTCGGCCGCCACCTGCTTGATCCGTGCTGCCGCCGCGGCCCCCGCCTCCAGCGATCGGTAGTCGAGCAGCGGTTGCACTTGCACGAACGCGCGCGAGGGCACGTCTGGTGCGACCAGTCCGCTCCACGACAGGCCGGCCGGCTGTCCGGCGAGCACCGCATCGACCGTGTCGGCGCTGCGACCCAGCAGCTTGGCCATGCCGGGCAGCGTGACCTGGCCGGTTTGCAGCGGCGTGAGCAGCGTGACCGACAGCAGGCTAGACAGGCCGCGCAGCGATGGGTCGTGCGCGAGTCGGTTCAGCAGGGGCCGTGCATCGACCAGTTTGCCGGTCAACTCAGTCAATTCGTTCTGCGACATGAACAGCAATCCATGACGCTCGAAGAACGCGCCGCCGTCCGGGCGTGTCACGCACGAGAAGTAAGCGGTTTCCGATTTGAGCCGCATGGCCAGCTCGGCCGCCGCGCGTTGCGCGAACTCGGCCGCCGGTGCCTGGACGACCGCCAGCGTGACGTCAGCCCGCTGCGGGAACGCGTCGTCGATCGCCTTGCCGCGCTGCGCCCACGGCGTGTTTTGGTCGATCAATCCGGCGACGTCGGTATCGATTGCAAAATGTTTCGCGATGTACACGATACTGGCGGCGCACAGCAAGATCGACACCGCGATGACGAAGTACGCATGCCGCGTCGAAAAACGCACGATGCGGGCGAGGAGCGAAGTCAGCATGGGGATGGCCTGAAATTCGGGGGTCGGCGCCGAGTATACAGGGTGTGGCGTGAGCGCTTTGCAGGGTGCGGTGCGAGCGCTCTGACGAAACGCCGCTAGCAGTCGTGATGCGCGCATCGTGCCTGCATGCCGGTTCGCCACCGCGCGGGAGGCCGAGTTGCGTTAAGCTACGACCGCGGAACGCTGGCTATTGCGGCAAAAAACGCTGGTTATTGCGGCAAAAGGTGGAATCGAGGTAGTCGATATAAATTTTGTGGAAAAATTGCGATGAACAAATGGTTGACCTTCGTGGTAGCGCTGTGTGTATTCGGTACGATGGGTACGGCGCTCGCCCAGACGCCGAAAGGCGGTGCCGCGAGCCCGAGCGATGCGGTGCGCAGTGCGGTGGAAAGCGTGGTCAAGGCGACGCGTGCTGATGTTGCCGCGCGTAGTGGCGATGTCAACGCGACAACCAAAATCGTCGAACGTGAGTTCCTACCGTACACCGACTTTGCCAGGACGACGCGTATTGCCGTTGGCGCGGCAGCCTGGAAGCAGGCGACGCCGGCGCAGCGCAAGCAACTGGTCGAGCAGTTCCAGCTGCTGCTCGTGCATACGTATGCGCTGCAGTTGACGCAGATCCGCGACCAGCATGTACGGTTCCGCTTCGAGCCGGCGACGCTCAGTGCCAAGGGGACGGACGCGGTGGTCAAGACCCGTGTGCAGGGCAGCGGCGATGACATGGATGTCGGCTACCGGCTCGGCAAGGGGCAGGACGGCTGGCGGATTTACGACATCGACATGATGGGCGCGTGGTTGATCCAGATTTATCAGCAGCAGTTCGCGAGCCAGATTGCGCAAGGTGGCATCGACGGGCTGATCCGGTACCTCAGTGCGCACAATGCGCGCTTCGGTCAGTAACTTCTTTTAATTCAAGCCGTTTGCGGCGAATTGTTGCGTTTCCTGCAACAAGTGGCGCTGTTGAATCTGCATGAATCGGCCATGAGCGTTAAAATCGCCCACCGCCTATGGAGAACTCTATGCAAGTCATTCTTGCTCAACCCCGCGGGTTTTGCGCCGGCGTGGTTCGCGCGATCGAAATCGTCGAGCGCGCGTTGCAGAAGTACGGCGCTCCTGTTTATGTGCGCCACGAAATTGTCCACAATCGGCATGTGGTGGAATCGCTGAAGGCCAAGGGCGCGCGTTTCATCGATGAGTTGTCCGAGGCGCCACCGGGGGCGGTGACGATTTTCAGCGCACATGGCGTGGCGAAAGCGGTCGAGGACGAGGCTCACGAGCGGGGCCTGCGCGTGCTCAATGCGACCTGTCCACTGGTGACCAAGGTCCATCTGCAGGGCAAGAACTATTTGAAGAGTGGCCGTCAGGTGATCCTGATCGGCCACGCCGGCCACCCGGAGATTCTTGGCACGATGGGGCAGATCGACGGGCCGGTGTCGCTGGTGCAGACCGAGGCGGACGTCGAGCGGCTCAACATCCCGGTGGACACGCCCGTTTCCTACGTGACTCAGACGACGCTGTCGGTCGACGAGACGCGCGGCATCATTGCGGCGTTGAAACGGCGCTTCACCGATATTGTCGGTCCGGATACGAAGGACATCTGCTATGCGACGCAGAACCGGCAGACCGCAGTGCGTGAGTTATGCAAGCGCGCGGATGTGCTGCTGGTGGTGGGCGCAACCAACAGTTCGAACTCGAATCGGCTGCGCGAGATCGGCGCCGAATCGGGCGTGCCGAGCTACTTGCTCGCCGACGGCAGCGAGCTGAATCCACAGTGGGTCCGCGGGGCGAAGACCATCGGGTTGACCGCGGGTGCGTCGGCGCCGGAATCGATGGTCAACGACGTGATCGACGCACTGCGTCGGCTCGGCCCGGTTGACGTATCGGTCATGGACGGCATTGAAGAAAACATCCAGTTCAGGCTGCCGGCTGAACTGACCGCGTGAAGCAAAGGAGTCAAAGTTGGCCATCCCATTTCTGCAATCCGCGTACGTCGGCGCTTACCTGGTCAAGCAGCGACTGAAGCGCAACAAGCGTTATCCGCTCGTGCTGATGCTCGAGCCGCTGTTCCGCTGCAACCTGGCGTGTTCGGGTTGCGGCAAGATTGATTACCCGGATCCCATTCTGAACCAGCGTGTATCGGTGGCCGAGGCGCTCGAGGCGGTTGATGAATGTGGGGCGCCGGTGGTCTCGATCGCCGGCGGTGAGCCGTTGCTGCATAAGGAAATGCCTGAGATCGTTAAAGGCATCATTGCGCGCCGCAAGTTCGTCTACTTGTGCACGAATGCGTTGCTGCTCGAAAAGAAGATCAAGGATTACCAGCCGAGCCCATTCTTCGTCTGGTCAATCCACCTGGACGGCGACCGCGAGATGCATGACAAGTCGGTTTGCCAGGAGGGCGTGTACGACCGTTGCGTATCGGCGATCAAGCTGGCCAAGTCGCGCGGCTTCCGCGTCAACATCAACTGCACATTGTTCAACGACGCGCAGCCCGAGCAGGTCGCGACGTTCTTCGATGAGGTCAAGCGGCTCGGCGTCGACGGGATCACCGTGTCGCCTGGCTATGCTTATGAGCGCGCGCCCAACCAGCAGCATTTCTTGAATCGCGAAAAAACCAAAAATCTGTTCCGCGATATCCTGCGGCGTGGCAAGGGCGGCAAGGCGTGGTCGTTCAGTCAGTCCAGCCTGTTCCTCGATTTCCTCGCCGGCAACCGCACGTACCATTGCACGCCGTGGGGCAATCCGACCCGCACCGTGTTCGGCTGGCAGCGACCGTGCTACCTGCTCGGCGAAGGCTACACGAAGACCTATTGCGAGTTGATGGAGACGACCGACTGGGACCGGTACGGCACGGGCAATTATGAGAAGTGCGCGGATTGCATGGTTCACAGTGGCTACGAGGCGACCGCGGTGAACGATACGCTCTCCCATCCGTGGCGGGCGCTCGGCGTGTCGCTGCGCGGCGTGAAGACCGAGGGTCCATTCGCGCCGGACGTCTCGTTCGATCGCCAGCGTCCGGCCGAGTATGTGTTCTCGCGGCACGTCGAGATCAAGCTGGCCGAATTGCGTCAGTCCAAGACGTAATGTCGGTCCGCGTGCTGGTGACCGGCGCGTCCGGTTTCGTTGGCTCGGCGCTGGCCCGGGCCGCGCTCGCGCGTGGCTATCGTGTCCGCGCGTTGGTGCGGGCGAGCAGCCCGCGCGGCAACTTACGCGACCTGGATATCGAGCTGGCCGAAGGTGACATGCGCGATGCCGCATCGGTGGAGCGCGCGCTCGATCAGGTCGATGTATTGTTCCATGTGGCGGCCGACTACCGGCTGTGGGCGCGCGACAGCCATGAAATTATGCGTGCCAACGCCGACGGAACCCGCTGCGTGATGCAGGCAGCACTGCGTCGGCGTGTCGAACGCGTCGTCTATACGAGCAGCGTCGCGACACTGCGCGTGAGCGGCGCCACCGGTCCGGTTGACGAGACCGCGCCGGCCGACGAGGCGAGCACGATCGGCGTCTATAAGCGCAGCAAGGTGGCCGCCGAGCGTCTCGTCGAGCAGATGGTCGCGCAGCAAGGGCTGCCGGCGGTAATCGTGAACCCGTCGACGCCAATCGGGCCGCGTGACATCAAGCCTACGCCGACCGGACGCATCATCGTCGAGGCGGCGACTGGCAAGATGCCGGCCTTCGTCGATACCGGCTTGAATCTCGTGCATGTGGATGATGTTGCACAGGGCCATCTGCTTGCGATGGACCACGGGCGGATCGGCGAGCGCTATATCCTCGGCGGCGACGACGTGCTGCTGCGCGAGATGCTGGCGGCGATCGCGCGGATGGTCGGGCGCAAGCCGCCGTCGATCGAGCTGCCGCGCTGGCCATTGTATCCGATTGCGCTGGCGGCGCAAGGCGTCGCGCAATGGACGGGCCGCGAGCCGTTCGTAACCGTCGATGCGTTACGGATGTCGCGCTACCAGATGTTTTTCAGTTCCGCGAAGGCGCGGCGCGAACTGGGCTATCACGCCCGGCCGCATACTGACGGCTTGCGCGATGCGCTCGACTGGTTTCGCGTCAACGGCTACTTGAGGTGAAGCGTGCTGACAGCCATTGCAGCGCTATCGCTGGTGATCTGGATCGTGCTGCTCGTGGCGCGCGGCGGATTCTGGCAGGCGCAAGAACGGGATGATCGGTATCCGCCTGGCACTGGCACCCCTGATGCGTGGCCGGCGCTCGTCGCGGTGATGCCGGCGCGCAACGAGGCCGCTTCGATTGCGCAAACGGTGAGCAGCCTGTTGCGCCAGGACTACCCGGGATCGGTACGGGTCGTGGTCGTTGACGACCACAGCGAGGACGGCACTGCTGCCGTCGCGCGTGACGCGGCGCGTGCCATGGGTGCCGCCGAGCGGCTTACGGTACTGCGCGGCGAGCCCTTGCCGGCTGGCTGGACCGGCAAGCTTTGGGCAGTCTGGCAAGGTATTGAGGCCGCGCGCGCCACCGATCCGCCGCCTGCGTGGTTGCTGTTGACAGACGCCGACATCGAGCATGTGCCAGACAATCTGCGGCAGCTGGTCACGCGCGCGATCGTAGACCGGCGCGTCATGGTTTCGCTGATGGCAAAGCTACGCTGCGACGCGTGGTTCGAGCGCGCGCTGATCCCGGCCTTCGTGCTGTTCTTCCAAATGCTGTATCCGTTTTCATGGGTCAATCGGCGTGACCATCCGATGGCGGCCGCGGCGGGCGGATGCATGCTGGTGCAGGAGGAGGCATTGCGGGCGGCCGGCGGCATCGAAGCAATCCGCGATGAGATCATCGATGACTGTGCGCTGGGTGCCCGGATGAAGGCGCAAGGCGCGATCTGGCTTGGCCTGACTCATCGGGCGCGCAGCGTGCGACCGTATGACAATCTGGGCGAGATTCGCCGCATGGTCGCGCGTACCGCGTATGCGCAACTGCACTATTCGCCGTGGTGGCTGGGCGTCACGCTCGTGTCACTGCTGGTCACCTTCGTCGCGCCGCCGCTCTTAGCTCTGTTCGGCAGCGGGCTGGCCCGCCTCGCGGGCGCGCTGGCCTGGGCGGCGATGACCTTCGCATATCTGCCCATGTTGCGCTTCTACGGTCGTTCACGCTGGTGGGGGCCTTGCCTGCCGGTCGTCGCCGCGGTGTACACCGGCTTCACACTGGACTCCGCGTTGCAGCACTGGCGTGGCCGTGGCGGCATGTGGAAGGGCCGCGCGCAGGCGCGGCGTTGAGTCGGGAAATAATGTCCGTTGAGTCGGGGCGATGAGGTTCGTCGAGCCGGCAGTGCTGTCCGTTGAGGCGAGCGGTGATGTCATTGGACGCAGGGTGCCGGCGGCGTCGTTGGCGCGCGGTGGCGCAGGCGGCGTCGTTGGCTCGAGGTGGCGCAGGCGGTGCCAGCTAGTAGCCTGCCGATGTCGCCACGATGTGGCCGCCCGCGCGGGACGGAAAACTGAATGCCGTGCCGATCCGGCGCCGTGCTGCGACCAGCGCGCGACGGGCATCCCGCGCATCGCGCGCGAGCGCCAGCAGTGCAGGCAATTGACCCGGATGGGCGAGCACTGAGCGTAGGACGGCGCCCAGGTTTGTTGACCCGTCGTCGTTGAGCGCTGCGGCCGCAGCCGGCGGCACAGAGCGCTCGGCTGGATCGACAATCGCGCGCACGCACACGAAAGGCAGGCCACGCTCATATGCGATGCGGGCGACGATGTGCGACTCCATGTCGGCAGCCCACGCGCCATACGCATGCTGCAGCTGCTGTTTGTCTGCCGCCTGGCTGACGGGCATTTCGACGCCGGCAAGATCGGCGTAGACCGCGCCGTTGAGCCGCTCGAGCAGCGCGTGGGACCATCGTTCGTCGCTCGCGTAGCGCTCCCCGCTGACTGGCGTTGCATCGTTACGCATTGCCGCGCTCGCTGGGTGCGGGAGGGGCAGGTCGACGGCCAGCACCGAACGGGCCACCAGCAACGCGCCGGGGCGCAACGATTCCACCAGTGCGCCCGCGGTGCCAAAGCTCACCAGCGCTGAACAGGACCGGCTCTGCGCGACGATCGCGCCAAGCGTGGTCGCTAGTCCGGCATTTTGCTGACAGATCACGCGTACGTCCGGACCTGCGGCGATCCGGGCCTCGAAGGCGAGGCCGGTGACCACCACCACCGGTGCGTCATGTATCACATTCCGCAGGCTACGGTACATGCGTTGCGTACGGTGAGATTGCGGTAGCGTGCGAGCGCCCACAGCGGGAAGAACTTGCGGTAGCCGTGATAGCGCAGGTAGAACACGCGGGGGAATCCGGTCGCGGTGAACCGCGCCTCGTCCCATAGCCCTTCGTCGTTCTGCGTGTCCAGCAAGTACGCGATGCCGCGCGCGACAGCTTCGTCGTGTTCGCAGCCCGCCGCCATCAGCCCCAGCAGTGCCCATGCGGTCTGGGACGCGGTGCTCGGCGCCCGTTCGTAGCCTCGGTAGTCGAGCTTGTAGCTGTCGCCACCCTCGCCCCAGCCACCGTCTGGATTCTGGATCGAGCGCAACCAGTGCGCCGCGCGCTGCATGGGCGACGTGTTCGGCGCGACGCCGGCGGCGCGCAGGCCGCACAATGCGGACCAGGTGCCGTAAAGGTAGTTCATCCCCCATCGGCCATACCAACTGCCCTCATCCTCCTGGCCGGCGAGGAGGTAGTGCTTGGCGCGCGAAGCCGACGCCTGCCGCTGCGGCGTGCTGGGCAGTTGCGCAAGCATCGATAGACACCGCGCCGATACGTCTACCGTTGGCGGGTCCAGCAACGCGCCATGATCGGAGAACGGAATGTTGTTCAGGTATAGATGCGTGTTTTCCGGCTCGAACGCGCCCCAGCCGCCGTTGTGGCTTTGCATGCCGACCACCCACTCGCAAGCCCGGTCGATCGCGTTGCGGTAGCGATCGCGCACCTGCAGCTTCTCAACGCGGTCCATCGCCATCGCGACCACCGCCGTGTCGTCCACGTCTGGGTAATGCGGGTTCGCGAACTGGAACGCCCAGCCGCCAGGCCGCACGTTTGCACGACGTGCAATCCAATCGCCTCGGGTGTTCAGGATTTGCAGTGGTAGCAGCCAGTCGAGTCCCTTCGCCGCGTGCTCGATCGCGCGCGGTTCACCGGTCTCCAGCAGCGCGTGCGCAGTCAGCGCGGTGTCCCAGACGGGTGATAGGCAAGGCTGGCAATAGGCCTCGTGGTCGTGGATCACCAGCAACTTGTCGATCGACTTGCGTGCGATCGCGCGATGCGGATGGTCTGGCGGGTAGCCGAGCACGTCGTACATTAGCACCGAGTTGACCATGGCCGGGAAGATCGCGCCAAGGCCGTCCTCGCCGTTTAGGCGCGCGTCGACGAAGTGCACCGCGGCGTCGATGGCCTTCTGGCGCGACTGTTTCGGGAAATACGGATCGAGCTTGCGCAGCAGCGCGTCGATGCCCGAGAAGAATGAAAACCATCCTTGGCTCTGATGCGAGGCCTTCGATATCGGCCCGACGTCGCGTGGCGAACCGACAAAAATCTCGTCGATCCCGATGCCGCGAGGATTGCGCGCGCGCGGCCGCCTGGCTTGCAGCACGAGCAGCGGCACGATGACGGTGCGCGCCCAATACGCCACTTTCGACAGGTGAAACGGAAACCATGTCGGCAGCAGCATGATCTCCACGGGCATCATCGGCACCGCCCGCCAGTCGAGTATGCCGTACAGCGCGAGCAAAATCCGCGTGAACACGTTGCTCTTGGCGGCGCCGCCCCGCGCTAGGATCGCATCGCGCGCACGCTTCATATGCGGTGCGTCAATTGGCTCACCGATCATCTTCAGCGCGAAATACGCCTTGACGCTGGCGCTCATATCGAAGGCGCCATCGTGGAACAGCGGCCAGCCGCCGTGCTCGCCCTGGATGCGCTTCAGATAGGCGCCGATCTTCGCTTCGAGCACGGGATCCGGTGTCTCCCCCAGATAATGGACCATCAACACATACTCGGCCGGGATTGTCGCGTCGGCTTCTAGTTCGAACAGCCAATGGCCATCGTCATGCTGCGCGTCCAGCAGCGCGTTAGTCGCCGAGCGGATCGCCTGCTCCAGCCGGTCGGTCGGCGGTGGCGCGCTGGCGGGCGCGGTGCGCGCGTCATCGACGTCGGGATTCAACGGTTCGTGCAACATGTTCATTCGTATTCCTCGCAACAATTCCGCTGTGCGGCGTGCGGCCGGCAGCGAGCCGGTCGCATGATCAGAACAGCCAGTGTTTGGCAACGGCCAGCATGAGGCGCGCACGCGACACGCGCACGCGCTCACGCGGCGCGGCGAAGCCGCGCCGGACCAACTGCTCGAATAACGCGTGGTAGGCTTGCGCCATGATGCGTGGCGCAATGACTACGCGGCGTGGCTGACGCGCCATGATGGTGGTGGCTTGCGCAAAGTGCGCGCGCGCGTCGGCAACCAGTGGCGCGCATGCGCGATCGAGCGACGCGGCGCGGACCGCGTCAGGCGTGAGGTGCACGATGCCGGCCGCCGCGAGCGTGTCACGCGGCAGGTAGACGCGGCCGATATCGGCATCCTCGTCGATGTCCCGCAGGATGTTGGTCAACTGCAGTGCCCGTCCGAGATGGTGCGCGAGTTGCCGGCCGTCGTCGTCCGGCATCCCGAAAACCCTCACCGATAAGCGACCCACCGCACTGGCGACGCGGTCGCAATACAGGTCCAGCGTATCGCGATCCGGCGCGACGATGGTGTCGGCTACGTCCATCTCCATGCCATCGATCACCGCAATGAAATCGTCTTGCCGCAGCGAGAACTGCTGCACGACGCGCGCAAGCGTGGCCAATTGCGGGCTTGCATTGCCAGCGTACAAGGCGGCGATCGCGGTGCGCCATTGCTCAAGCGCGACCAGCCGGCTCTCGCGTGACGCGCCACTGTCCGCGATATCGTCGACCTGGCGGCAGAACGAATAGATCTCGTACATGCCTTCGCGCTGTGCGCGCGGCAGGATGCGCATCGCGGCATAAAATGAGCTGCCCGACGCGGCCTGCTGGCTGGTCATGGCGTGATGTGCTTCGATGGGTTCGGCGATGCCCACTGGCTCCTCGGTGTGCAATAAAACTGAGGATTGGCTACGCGCAGTCACCATGGTGCGCCCAGGCGCCACGATGGCGACTGCGCGCGCCAAAATATCCGCAAAGGTAGCATAGTTTGCTGCTGCCCGCCCCGTTCGCGCCGGATTTTACCCGGTTCGGCACGGATCGTGCGTCGTTCTGCCGCCCCGGCGACAATGACGCCGGGAGCGCTTCAGCGCGCGCATGCGTATAATCGTGTTCGTTGTCGTAGCGATGTCCCCTTATGCTTGCCTACTTCTATCTCGCGATTGCAATCGTCGCCGAAGTGATCGCCACGTCGGCGCTCAAGGCCTCCGATGGTTTCACGCGGCTGCTGCCATCGGTGATCACCGTGCTCGGCTACGCGGTCGCGTTCTACTGCCTGGCGCTGACGTTGTGTTCGGTGCCGGTTGGCATGGCCTATGCGATCTGGTCAGGAGTCGGCATTGTATTGATTTCGCTGGTTGCTTTCTTCGTCTACGATCAGCGGCTCGATTGGCCGGCGGTGACCGGCATGGGGTTCATCGTCGCCGGCGTGGTGTTGATGAACGGCTTTTCGAAGGCCGCGCCTCACTAGGCATGCTGATCTGTCGTGCGCATTGGCGAGTTAAAAGCCGATGCAGTCAACGATTTTGCAAAAAAATAAGCACTGGCGGGCGGACTTTGTCACGCGCCAGCGCTTATATGCGATAATTGCGGCCCTGTGTGGGGGCACTCCTCGCATTAGTCTCAGGTTCTGGTTAGTTAAGCCCTCGGAATAAGACCAGAGCCCTTCAGCCGGCTTCGTGCCGGCTTTTTTTCGGCTTCGACGCTTTTGGTTGGCTTAAATCGCCTATCACGTCTCGGAGCCGCAGTGTCGATTGCGAAGCAGTTTCCTTTTTAAGGAAGTTAAGGCTTTCGACGTCTCAGATTATGCCGTAAAAGGAAGTTTTTAGGAACAGCCTTATGCGACATCCCTCCTATCCCGTATTTATCCGCCGGTGTTGTTTCACCTTTGCGACAGTGCTCAGCGTGGCCGGATGCTCGAGTGCGACAAACGGCGGACACGGCGCGTCACCGCTCGCGCAGGACAAGCCGTTGATCTACGTGGCTTCGCTGCGCTCTATGCGCGATGTCAGTGCCTGCTTGCGTGAACGCCTGCCGAACGCGCGCGCGTCACGCCGCGGCGAGATGACGGAGTTGAACATCGGGCGGGGTAACTGGGTCATTCTGCTGACGCCGTCGGCGACGGGCGGCACGATTGTCAGGGTTGCGCAGCCGGCCAGCGGCGCGCAGCCGGCGGAGGTGGAAATGCGTTTCCATCTGGCCCGCTGCCTGACATAGCCTACCGTGCATGCCATGCCGCCAGCACGGTCACGGTGTCGAGGCTTGGCAAAGGCAAAGTGAGGTGAACTTACCGTGCTATCCCCGGAGGTAGGGCAGACGATGGCGGTCGCAACAGGCTGGGCGGTTGCAACAGGCTGGGCGGTCGCAACAGACTGGACAGTTGCAACAGACTGGACAGTCGCAACAGACCACGGTGACGGTGTAGCTCGGCTCCCGCATGGCCGGGCTGCCGCGTCAACGCCTATGCACGGCGCGGTGACGGCGCGCTTGGGCCCCGGTGCGCCGAGGCCTTACTCCAACGCGGCCGGTGTGCCGAGGATCTTCTCCGACAATGTGGCGTCGTAGCTGGAGTGGACATGCACGCGCTTGCGTTCCGGATACGCGTAGCCGTATATCTTGCGCAGCGCCAGCGCGGCCTCGTGGAAGCCGGACAGAATCAGCTTCTGCTTGTTCGGATAGATCGCGATGTCACCGACCGCGAACAGGCCCGGGCGCGAGCTTTCGTAGTAGGACGTGTCCACCGCGATGCGTCCCGCGCGAATCTCCATGCCCCACTGGGCGATGGGTCCCAAATCGGCGACCAGTCCATATAGCGCGATGACATGCTCCGCGGGCACGCTCGTTTGCGCGCCGATCTGCGCGATATCCACCGCCTGCAACGCGCCGTGCTCGGTGCGCAATGCCGTGATCGTGCCCGTCATGATATCGAGTTCGCCGGCGTCAGCGGCGCGGCGTAACTGTTCCACGGTCGAGTCCGCTGCACGGAACGCGTTGCGCCGGTGTACCAGCGTCACATGCTCGGCGACGTGGCGCAGCGCGAGCGCCCAATCGAGCGCCGAGTCGCCGCCGCCCGCCACGATCACGCGCCGGCCCGCGAAGTCATCGAGGTTGCGCACCGCGTAGTGCAGATGACGGCCCTCCAGCGAGGCCGCGTCGGGCAGCGCTAGCCGTTGCGGCACGAACGCGCCATTGCCTGCGCTGATCAGGATCGCTGCGGCATCGAACTCCAGTTGCTGCGCCGTGCGAGCGCGCCAGCGGCCGTCTTCGCGTTGTTCGACATGGACCACGCGCTGACTCAGGCGGATCGGCACGTTGAACGGGCGACATTGCTCGGCGAGCCGCTCGACCAGTTCGCGCGCGGTGCAGACCGGAATCGCCGGAATATCAAAAATGGGCTTATCCGGATACAGTTCGGTGCATTGGCCGCCGATCTGCGCAAGCGTGTCGACGACCTCACACGTCAGTCCGATTACGCCGGCCTCGAAGGCGGCGAACAATCCGACCGGCCCAGCACCAATGATCAGGACGTCGGTGCGAATCGGTTCATGGATGGATTCAGTAGTATCAGGCATGTCGCGCTACGTTGCGGGTATGCGCAACGTTCATCGGTGCAGTGAGCATGGGGACACCATACCGGAGCGCGGCGCGGGCGGCAACGATAACACCACATCGCGAGGGGCCGATGCGCGCAGGCGGGCATGGCCGTTACTTAAGCCGTATCATCAGCCAGTCCCTCTGAGCAGTCCCTCTGAAATCGGCCCGGCATGGCACGCGGGCGCTGGCACTACTGCGCCTTATCGGCTAGCCACCGGGCTTGCGCGCGGTGGCGGCCAATGCGTCGACCAAGTCCATCGGGACGGGAAACACAATCGTCGAGGTTTTGTCGCCAGCGACGCTGGTTAGTGTCTGCAGGTAGCGCAATTGCATCGCCTGTGGCTGCTGGGCGAGCATCTGCGCCGCCTGCAGTAGCTTCTCCGATGCCTGCAACTCGCCTTCCGCGTGAATGACCTTGGCGCGGCGTTCGCGCTCGGCCTCGGCTTGCCGCGCGATCGCGCGCACCATCGACTCGTTCAGGTCAACGTGCTTGATCTCGACGTTGGATACCTTGATGCCCCATGCGTCCGTCTGCGCATCGAGCACCTTCTGGATATCATCGTTGAGCTTCTCGCGCTCGGCCAGCAACGCGTCGAGTTCGTGCTTGCCGAGTACCGAGCGCAGCGTAGTCTGTGCCAACTGACTGGTGGCTTCCAGGTAGCGCTCGACCTGGATCACCGCTTTTTCTGGATCGACGACGCGGAAGTACACGACCGCGTTAACCTTCACCGATACGTTATCGTGCGTGATCAGATCCTGTGACGGCACATCCAGCACGACGGTGCGCAGATCGATCCTGACGAGTTGCTGAATGCCGGGAATGATCAACACGAGTCCCGGCCCCTTGACTTGCCAGAAGCGGCCCAGCATGAATATCACGCCGCGTTCATATTCGCGGAATACTCGGATCGATGCGGCAAGGATTGCCACGAGCAGCACGGCGAAGCCGGTGAAGCCGAAAGTCAGACCCATTACGAATGTTCTCCTGGTTCGGGCGGCGCCGCCGCCGGGATGACGCTCAGTGTCAGGCCATGCCGCCCCGTCACGCGTACGGGCGCGCCGCCGGACAGGGCATGATCACTTTGCACGCGCCACTGCTCGCCTTGGACGCGGGCCCAGCCGTTCGACGACTCGCCCGCGTCCGAGGCGCCGTCGCCGGCGTGGGACGGCGCCAACTCGCCCAGCATGACGCCGACGCTGCCGACCAGCGTCTCGGCGCCCGCGACGACCGGACGCCGGCGCGCGCGCAGCGCCATGCTGGCAATCGCGATGAAGCATGTCGCGCTGAGCAACGCGAGCGCGATGATCAACGGCAGCGGGATACCGAAGCCGGGGACCTCGGTGTCGATCAGCATTAATGCGCCGATGCTGAACGCGATGATTCCGCCAAAGCCGAGCGAGCCGAACGCCGGCAGGAATGCTTCGGCAATCAGGAAGGCAATGCCCAGCAGTATCAGAATCAATCCGGCGTAGTTAACCGGCAGCATGTGCAGCGCAAATAAGCCCACCAGCAAGCTGATCGCGCCCGTCACCCCTGGCAGCACGAAACCTGGATTGGCGAACTCGAAGAACAACCCGTACATGCCGATCAGCATCAGAATCAACGCGACGTTCGGGTTGGTGATGACGGCGAGTAGACGGGTGCGCCAGTCGGGTTCGATTCGCACGACAGGGGCATGGGCGGTCTGCAGCGTACGCACCCCGTGCGCGGTAGCGACCTGTCTGCCGTCGAGTTGTGCGAGCAACGCATCTAGGTCGCTGGCTACCACGTCGATCACGTGGCGCGACAGCGCGTCGCTCGCCGGCAGGCTGACCGCGTCGCGTACGGCGTGCTCGGCCCACTCGCCGTTTCGGCCATGCAACTGGGCCAGGCTGCGCAGGTAGGCGGCCGCGTCTTGGATCTGCTTGCGTGTCTCGATGCTGCGCGGGTCGCCCGGCACGCCAATGGATGGCGGCGTGGGCGACGATGTGGGTGCGGTCGCGGCTGTCTCGGCTGTTTCAGCGCTGCTGGCTGTCTCGGCGGCCCGGTTTTGGATCGTATCCGTCGCGGTGCCGCCATCCGGACTTGGCGGCGGTGACTCGCCGCCGATACCGAGTTGGATTGGCGTGGCGGCACCGAGGTTCGTGCCGGGCGCCATCGCGGCGATGTGGCTGGCGTACAAGATATAGGTTCCCGCGCTGGCGGCCCGTGCGCCCGCCGGGGCGACGAATGTCGCCACCGGGACCGGCGAGGCAAGCATTGCCTTGATGATCTGGCGCATCGACGGATCCAGCCCGCCGGGCGTGTCCAACTCGATCACGGCCAACTGGGCGTGCATGCTGGCCGCTCGAGCCAGTCCGCGCTCGATGAAATCGGCGCTCGCGGGACCGATCGCATCGCTGACGGGGATCAGCACAACGGGCGCGGGCGCTGACACGGCACCGGTAGCCAGTGCGGCGAGAATCCACCCGAAACACAACTTGCGGAGCGTGCGCAGCAGCATGACGGAATTCCGAAAATCCCTTTTACTAAGCGTAGGTCGGTTTGCACTGTTTTTCAGCGCCACGATGACCTATCGCGTCAAACTTGGCGGTTGGGCAAAGCCTGGGGGCCGCATCGGCGGCCGGCTGCTAGCTGGCGACGTCGCGCTGCGCGTTGAGTTGGCGTGCTATTCGGTCTTAAAGGCGTTGATTTGCGAAATCCCGAATCACATCTTGTGCTTCGGCTTCCCGAAGCCTGTCCTCGCTCAATGCGGTTGACATCCCGGACGTAAAGATGCCGGCGCGAACGCGCAGCATGCCCGCCCGCCGCCGAATTCTCGGGCGCGAATGCAGGGTCGGCGTTCCGGCCAGCCGCTCCAGCGTCTTTGAATAGGGCAGCGGATGCGGTTTTCCGTGCGCCAACTCGCTACTGACCACGGGCGTGTCGAATCGTGTGGCGTCAGTCTATCCCCAAGCGCAAGAGTCATGACGAGGCAGCGTCGAATAGCATGGGCTATGTTTATTTTGAGCAGTGCTCAATACGCGACATATCGGCATGAGAAGATCGGCAAACCCAATGCCCATCTCGCAGCGCGGCATGCAGTGCCCGTCGCACTGTCCGCGCCAGACGAACGGCGGTATGGCACGACAGACCCTGCGCGATAGCATGATCGAGTCCACCGGCCTCGACCACGATGCCCCATTTGGCCAGGCGCCTGTGATTGGGGCGCGGCCATGGTAAGGCCTGCGGCTCACTGGAGGCTGCGCATAGCGACAGCAGGACAACGCGGCGCCACTAGGCAAATGCGACTTATCTGCTGCATGGCAATAAGGGCGGGCCCCGATCTCGAGCCGAACCATACGATCCCCGCCGCACTGATGCTGAACTGGCTTTCGGTCATAGCAGGCTCAAACCGACGCAGCCACCACCAGGCCGTCCACGCCTGGCCCAGCACGACCACGATGCCGAGGTCAAGGCGCAGGAGAAACGCGGTGACAGTCAGACTCGTGACGGCTAGCCATATTCCTATGCTTTCTCGTTTAGACAGTACGACCGGCGGTACGACGAAGCGTACGTGCGCCGGGTCCATGGCAATGACGTAAAATCCTTGATCCACCACGGTATCTATTGGCCTGCGTCGCTGGAGCGACGCGGGCCATGCACCTCCTCCTTGCTCTGGGCAAAACGCACCCCCTCGCGCCAATAGGCACGATGTGAGGAGAAGCGGAAAAGGCGTTTACGCTGTTAGATTGATAGTCCTAGCGGTTGCGCAGCGCGTCCGCTGAGTTTGTTGCAGCAGTGAAGGATTTCATTCTCTTACGGTGGCTGCGCGGCTCGGTGCGCCATGGCCAAATAGCTCGACACCCGTTTGAAGGCGGCAAGTGACGCATAAAGCGCGCGAAGACGAGGGAAAGGGAGAAGCAGCGTTCGGCGAACACGCAGACGGCGATATTCGGACGGACAAACGCCAAGAAGTGGGCTATCCATGCCTGGCTCCTGTATCACGGTTTTTACCCGCTCCCTCTTGTCACGGAGGGTGGCGGACCGAACGAGGGTGACAAACCGGGATACAGGAACCGGCCCAGCCGAAGCTGGCCCCGCCCGGCCCGCCATAGACGAGACCAGACGTTACGCACAAAAAAGCCGCGAATCGTAAGATGGCGCGGCTTCTGTGCGCCTGTATCTATCGGATTGTCACACCCGGCCGCTGCTGTTTTCAGCGGTGATTCCAGTATAGGCAGTTCATTAAAAAACGGCAACTGGAAATTCCGATTCTGTTGTGGGTTGCCTTCTGCTGGAGCCATTGCATGGATTGGAGAAATCGAACTTGGTATGGCTCGGTCAGTGTCAGGTTGTGCTTGTCTACACGCGCTCTGCCGGGGGCAGGTCAGATCTGGTGGGAATTAGATTGCCAACTTCGCGCCACGGTGAACAGACGGTGATGGTGCAACGCTCACGCGGCGCGATCTGCAGGCGTTGGTCAGCGCCAACGTACTGGCGAGCTTTGCGGGCAATCGCCGCGCGGCGTTGTGGCACGCGCTCGTCGCGGTGCCTGACAGGGATCTGCTCTGTGCGGCTGGCGCTGGCGACGCGACACCGGCATTCGTGCCGCTCACGCAGGGGCAAACGATCGCGCACGACTATCACGCGCTGGGCTGGACGCTTGGGCACCACCCGCTCGCACTGCTGCGCGCGGTTGCTTCGGCGTCGCTTGCTGTCGGCGACGACGCTGCAGGGCTATCGCGACGGGCAGCTGGCGCGCGCGGGCTGGTGACGGTGCGCCAGCGTCCGAGCAGCGCCAACGGCGTGCTGTTTATGACGCTCGAAGACGAAACCAGCCATACAAACGTGATCATTTGGCCATCGCTGTTAGAGCGTCAGCGCAAGGAAGCGCTCGGCGCGTCGCTACTTGCCGTGTATGGCGTCTGGCAACGGCACGGGCAGGTGATTCATTTAGTCGCTCAGCGCCTGGTGGATCTGTCGCATTTACTGGGTTCGCTGACGACAACGAGTCGCAATTTTTTTCGATACGGCACACTGGGTCAGTACACATGGCCGCGCGGCGGCACAGCGGTTAACCAATGTTGAAGGCACGCGACCATGTGCTGTGCGGCAGCAGCGTTGCAGTGACAGCGCGGTTGAGGATTGCCGTGCGCATGGGTAAGGCGCTGGACATCGGCCCACTGAAGGAAAAGACGCGCAGCGTTACTTGTGAGCGTATACACCCACGCGGCGCAGCAGAATTGCGCATCGTTGTGTATGGCTTCGCCTATGAACGTGCCGGAGCGCAAACGCAATCTTATATTGGATTGTAGTCACGTGTCGGTGGGCAATCGCAAGGCCCGAAGGCGGTTCGTGTGTGTGGGGTGCGGATTTGGGTTGGTGAAAAATTGGCTATGTCGCCCCGAATCCAACCACGGAATGGAAAACCAATTTTGGAGCAATCGTGAAACTACCTGGCATCGGTAACATTCATACCATTATTTCGAATAAAACAAAAGATGGATGGAAGGAACTTCAAAAAAATAGTAGTGTTGCAGCCACAAAGGGGCGGAACTTTATTCTTGACAATATGCGACCTTTGAGTGCCAATAGGGATGTCAAGGCGCGTTGGAGTATTTCTGCCAGTCAGAAGCCAGTGAACCGGCCTGTTGTGCCAAAAAATAATAATGTTGACTTTGCTAAGCTTTTAAATAATGTTTGGCTACATAAAACTAGTGGCTCGATGCCCCTGAAGGGCATCAACGATAAACTAAAAAGCTCCTTGAGTGGGACAAAAATAGCCAATAGTTTTTTTCAAAAAACTAGCATTGTCGCTGTATCAGATAAAGATCGCGAAGCTTTGCAGGCGAGAGTAACAAATTTGCTTGGACGGCTCAATGCTGCGCAGAACGCTATTAATATATCGCGCATTAATATCATTGAAAGTGGAAATCTCGGCAATGGTGTAAATCGATTTGAGTTGGATGATAAGTTTAAAAAAGCTTACAGTGAAATTATCTCGTCAATTTATTCTTCGAAAGAGATAATTCATAAAATCGCACAAACAAATAATTACCAAAGAAATAGTTCTTTGCCTAAAACTAGGCCATCTGAAAATCAATATTTTCATTTAAATAGAAGGCTTGATAATGTCGAATTGGATATTCAATCTAAACTAAAAAAATATAAAAATATAATCGACGATTTTTCTGAATCATGATGCTTTTGTACGATACCGTGGATTATTAATAGGCGAGCCGCAGGGTAAGGCTGCATCAGCTTTACCCATTCGCCTTGCTGAGAATGACGTTATTTCATCGCCGACCCAGCCGTGCCTTGATCCAATCGACGATGGGTCGGCGACGGCGTTCGCTATCTGCGTGGCCAGCCGCCTGGCGTTGGCTCGGATCGTCCCACCATGTCAGCGGTGACGGGTCAGGGTCGAGGTTAAGTAGCGGGAAGGGATTCAACTCGGCTCGTTCATCGCGGATGCGAGCCTGTATGGGTAAAAACAGCTGTTCCTGCTTGCCCAACATCTTATTAACAAACCTTAGTTCTAGCCATCGCTCAAGATCTAAGAGAAGTCTTTGTCGCGTCGGCCGCGGAACATCGCGCCCCAAATCGAGAACACGTCCCAGTATTTCGGAAGAATACGTGTGCGCTAAATTATCCTTGTCTGTAATACCCCAAATGATAGCGTCAAACTGGTCTTCATCTAGGCTCGTGCCGCCAGATGTCTTTTCAAAGGTATCGAGTGCCAGCGTCAGCGCAAACTCGGGATTGTTACCCTCAGCCAGTTTGCCGAACGCATCAATCAATCCTGCAACGATCGGCTCCTGATCCGAGGGATCCAACGTGGGTAGGATTTCGTACTTCCATTGTTGTAACCTTCGGCTCTGTTCGCCGGCGCTCAAGCCGATCATCGCTTTGGGCAATCCCGATAAGGCTTCACCTTTGCCGACCGACAATTGGGTGGCCGCGTTCAGCATGGATTCGTAGGTCGCGAGGCGTGTATGTTCAGGCAGCCATCGGATCGCCGTAGCCAGTGTCTTTCGGGGGCTAGATTGTAGACCCACCGGAAGTGCTTCGACATAATCAAGCAAGCGCCGATACCGCTCCAGCACCAAGTTTCGATCCAGACAATGAAGCATAAATAACTGGTCGGCAAGTCGTGTGCTTAATGCTGCTCGGCCGATGTCATCCAGCCGCGCCATTTCGTTTAGCAGCCGATCAAATCGCGTCGTCAACTCAGGCCTTGGATTATAGGGCCTGCCATGCAGGGCTCCCCAAGTCGGTTCCCCAGTCCAATGAGAGGAGTCCAGTTGCAGCGCCAGGAATGGCAGTATCTCGCGCCGCTTAATTAAAGGACTCGCAACCGTGCGGTTGAAAATTTCATCGAACACTGCGATCATCGACTCGGCCGGCACAACATGATATGAGCCTAGCCCATCGTGGCTCAGTACATAATAGTCAGAGCCAAAATGATCAATCATCTTGTCCTGCAGCGCCTTACTGTTCGGGATTTTTATCACCTCAGCAAAGATGTGAGCAAATGCTTCTGTCTGACCGCGAGGAAATCGATTGATTCCGGACATGGCCAGCTTGTCCAGGGTTTGCAATAATGCGTACGGGTCCGCAACATCCCTGCGCAACCCGTCCAAAAGCTCACGCAATGCTTCTATGCAGACCTCCCTTTCGATGTCCTTCTTACACAACGTCTTTAAGAATGCCTGAACGCGCTCCATAGGCGCGATGCCAGCATAACTGGCTGGCGCTTGCCGTTGAGCCGTACTAGGCTCCCCGACGCTTAAGGAACCGCTTGGGGGAGAGTTAGGACCGCTCTTGTGCGAGTCGATGGACGCATAGATGGCGGCGTTGTGTGGGTTCGGCGGTGGCGTAGTATTGAAATCCATGCTGGGCGTATAGAAAATGAAAGAAAGCGTAAGGTCGCAATCCCACTCGGGCAGGGGCGAGTAGGAGTGCGCCGACTATATAACGCATGGGTGACCGGTTTTCCGAACCATTGCTGATTAGGCATGCACAAAGTCGTTTTCAATGGCTTTGTTGCATCAATACAATAGGATAGAATCGTGGGCCGCCAAGGTCCGGTAGGCGCGACTGTGGTGAGTCAAAGACGGCTTGCCCGCTGGCTGTTGTCACGGTATCGAAGCCTTGTGCTAATCGCTAGGCGTGAAAGCAAAGATGAAGGCTTAACAGGACTGCGTCAACCTCGCGTACGTTCGCCCTCTCAAAGGTGATCGGCTGTCGCTATATTATCGTCGGCGCAGCCGTGTCTTGATCCAATCGACGATTGGCCGGCGACGACGTTCGTTATCTGCGTGGCCAGCCGCCTGGCGTTGGCTCGAATCTTCCCACCATGTCAGCGGTGACGGGTCAGGGTCGATGTTAAGCAGCGGGAAGGGATTCAATTCGGCTCGTTCATGGCGGATGCGAGTCTGTATGGGTAAAAACAACTGTTCCTGCTTGCCCAACATCTTATTAACAAACCTTAAGTCTAGCCATCGCTCAAGGTCTAGGAGAAGTCTTTGTCGTGTCGGCCGCGGAACATCGCGACCTAAATCGAGGACACGTTCCAGTATCTCGGGAGAATACGTGTGTGCTAAATTGTCCTTGTCTGTAATGCCCAAAATGACAGCTTCGAACCGGTCTTCATCCAGGCTTATGCCGCCAGATGTCTTATCAAAGGTATCGAGCGCCAGTGTCAGCGCAAACTCGGGACTGTTACCCTCGGCCAATTTGCCGAACGCAGCGAGCAGCCCTGCAACGATCGGCTCCTGATCTGAGCGATCCAACGTAGGTAGGATTTCGTACTTCCATTGTTGCAGCCTTCGGCTCTGTTCGCCGGCGCTCAAACCGATCATCGCTTCGGGCAATCCCGATAAAGCTTCGCCTTTGCCGACCGGCAATCGAGTGGCCGCGCTCAGCATGGAGTCGTAGGTCGTGCAGCGCGTGTGCTCAGGCAGCCATCGGATCGCCGTAGCCAGTGTCTTTCGAGGTCTAGATTGTAGAGCCACCGGAAGCGCTTCGACGTAATCAAGCAAGCGCTGATGTCGCTCCAGCACCAAGTTTCGATCCAAACAATGAAGCATAAATAGCTGGTCAGCAAGTTGCGTGCTTAATGCCTCTCGGCCGATGTCATCTAACCGCGCCATTTCGTTCAGCAGCCAATCAAATCGCGTCGCCAACTCAGGCCTTGGATTATAGGGTCTGCCATGAAGGGCGCCCCTGACCTGCCCCCGGCAAACAGGGCCGGCCGGAGTTTAGTAAAGTTCGTTTTCGGAGAAGAAGACGAACATGAAGAAGCGCTTTACGGAAGAACAGATCATCGGTTTTCTGAAGGAAGCCGAGGCCGGCAGGCCGGTCAAAGAGTTGTGCAGGCAATACGGGTTCAGTGACGCGTCGTTCTACACGTGGCGCGCGAAGTTTGGCGGCATGCAGGTGTCAGAAGCGCGCCGGCTCAAGGAGCTGGAAACCGAGAACGCGCGGCTGAAGAAGCTGCTGGCCGAGGCGATGCTCGATATGCAAGCGTTAAAGGTTGTCGTCAAGGGAAAGCCCTGAGCCCGCAAGCCAAGCGCGAAGCAGTCGCGGCGATTCGCAAGAAGGTGAATATCTCCGAGCGCCGCGCCTGCCGGCTTGTCGGGCTTTCTCGCAGCGTGTTGCATTACGAAGCGAAGCTGGACCACGAGAATGATGTGTTGAGGGCTCGCCTGGTGGAACTGGCGCACGAGCGTCGGCGGTTCGGTTATCGGCGATTACACGCGATGATGGAGCGCGAGGGTATCCAGGCGAACCATAAGCGCGTGCATCGCCTTTATCGTGAAGCGGGGCTTGCCGTACGGCGCCGTCGACGGCGCCACGGCGTCATGATTGAGCGCGAGCAGTTGGCGTTGCCAAGCGGACCAAACCAGGTGTGGTCAATCGATTTTGTGATGGACGCGCTGTCCAATGGGCGGCGTCTGAAGTGCCTGACCATCGTGGACGATTTCACCAAAGAGGCCGTGGATATCGTGGTGGACTACGGCATGTGCGGCTTGTATGTCGCGCGAGTGTTGGAGCGCGCCGCGCGTTTCCGAGGCTATCCAAAAGCACTGCGAACGGACCAGGGACCGGAATTTACGGGCCGGGCGCTTGATCAATGGGCGTATGCTAACGGGGTGAGCTTAAAATTGATTCAGCCGGGCAAGCCGACGCAGAATGCTTACATCGAATCGTTCAACGGCAAGTTCCGCGATGAATGCCTTAACGAACACTGGTTCACGAGTCTCGCGCACGCTCGCGCGCTTATTGCCGCGTGGCGCCAGGACTACAACGAGCAACGGCCGCACAGCGCACTGAATTACCTTTCGCCCGCACAGTTTGCGGCGAAATATCGGGCAACAGCGGATGCTCCTGCCGCTTTCCAGGAGCTGGTTTAAAAGGACTTTGCTAGAAGCCGGCTGGCCCTAACCAAGGGGGCAGGTCAGCAGCCCGCAAACCCGTATTTCGCCTGAGGATTTTTTAGCTTTGCGGAACAAAATCTAGGGTATCCGCTGGGCTTCCCAATCAGCACTTCCACGGAGATATGCACCCGTGTTGCAAGGTAAGCCATGCAGCTTGCCTTGAGTGGCTGCCAGAGCTGCTCGATCATCACACTTGTGCCGAGGTGGAAGCTTCGTTGCTCGGTTGCTTGCCGGCTTCGCTAATGGGCCTATAGGTGACGACAAAAGGCTTATAGTACACGTCTTTTTTAGGATAATTAATTATAAATATTCCATTGAACGGCGTCAGCTGGCTCAAATCAAGCTCTTCCCACCCGGCAGCGTTGCCAATTTCAAGGCATTGATTTTTGTTACTGGCGGCTTTATTGTCACCCGTGGTAAGCATCACGTGAAAGGGCTCAGTTTCTCCGCGTCCGAAAAATTCGAGGATATGCCCGGGTGGCACGCTTTCTAATTCATTGGCATTGTGTATCCGTTTATCGATCGGTGTGACCAAATCTGTCTTACCATTTATCAATTTATATTGATCTTTAGAGATGGCCCCTGCTTTAAACGCACAGTCCTTGACCGCATCCCAGCATATGTTGCCTTTACTTATCAAGTCTTCATTTTCTTTTTTATGCAGTGGATCACCATTCGAATCGCGTTCCGCGGAACGCCTGGCATAGTCCGCTGCCAGATTGCAGTAGTACTCGCTGCGCTGTTCTGGAGTCAAGTTGGAGAGATTCGGTCCAAAATTCGGCAAACAACTCGTTATGCACTGTGCATCCCAGAAAGCATTGACTGACCGATCGATTGTCCCTGGGTCTGTTCCGCTGAGACAGACCCATTGCTCTCAGTGCTTGAGCTTCTGCTTAGACAGCACAGCCCCGAGAGTGCCGAGGGCGTAGAGCGAGGGTTGCCCTGCAAGGGAGCCGTTGAGCGCTGTGAAATGCTGGGTGGCGCAGATGACGTACTGGCGCCTACATTAATGGAAGAAAGAGGTATTCGGTGGTCCATGGCGAGTCCTACTTAGGGTGGCGGTTCACCACTCGAATGTAGGCGGTGAACTGCCATCACCTTGTCCGACTCGCGAAGGATCCCCCGGATAAACGAAGCATGCGGGCTCAGCCGCAGGTTAATGTGGCCAACTTCTGAACCAAGGCACACTGTCCTGGAATCGCGCCCGGGCCGACTCGGAGAACTGGTTGGCTTCCATCAAGCGGGTGATCTCAACCCTCGCTATATTCCATTGACGATCGTCTAAGTTATGTAGCGATCCCGCGCCCCGAAGTCTGCTAAGCGCATCCCATAAGGCGGCTTCGCCCATGCCATTCAGTAGGCTTAATCCCTGCTGCCAGACCCACTTTACCAGTGCATCGTCTAGTCTGTGAGTATACATGAGTAGGCCGAGTGCGACCTGCGCGCGCTGCGCTGGCAGTACGCGCAGCAATGCTGGCTCCAGTAACTGGAGTTCGTGTGCGTGCTGCTCGCGCGGTAAATCCGTCAACCCCTCTGGAAGATAGCTTAGCGCAACGCCCAACTGCTCGTTAGGCAGCGACAGTGCCACATCACGCAGCTGCGTGTACTGTGCGAGCCGCTCCGCTTTCGGCAAAACCCATATGGCACTGGCTAGCATGCCAACCGATGCGCCTTGATGAGAGGGCGGCAGCTGCAACGCGTGTCCGCGTAACACCGCATACAGCCTAGGGCGGCGGTCGTCGCTTGCACGAAAGCGAATCATTTGCCGACACAATACCGGGATCAGCTCCGCTTGCTCGGACACCCTCAAGGACGCAAGCCGAGCCACAAGCGCCTGATAACGCTCGACAAACTCAGCTGAGCCAAACAACAAGAATCCCAAACTGTCAGCGAGTTCCATCCAGACATTCTCCTCCTCGGGCGCACGCCGCTGCGCCATCGCGTAAGCGAAGTCGAATAATTCATCCCGATGGCTCCAATGGAATTTGTGCAATGAGTGCAACAACAGCGCTTTTTGTATCTGCACGCCATCCTTCGGAATACGCTGCGCCGCCGCGTACATGCGCTTAAAGGCTTCGCCCTGCTCGCGATACGGCAACGCTTCCAACCGCTGGCGCAGCGCCTCAATCGGCTCGACGTGCTGCGCCGGATCGGCGAGCGTGCCGTCCATCTCCTTGAGCAGCTGGTTGACTGACGCGAGACTGACGGCTTGGTGGGCTCGTTGCCAGTAACGGTAGACTAAGCGCCGACTTTGCATCGCATGGTACGTGCGACGATCGACTGCTGAAAGGTTTCCTACGTCTTGGACGGGCACGTAGTCACCGATCCGTTCAATTAGTTCGTGCGGCAGGTCATGATATGTCGTGGGTCGGCTGGCCGACGGGCTCGCCAGCCCACCGCTTGCTGGTTTCAGTATCGGCGGGGGCGCCGACGCAGCAGACTGCGGGCACGGCTCCAACGCACACATGTAGGCTTGGTAGTCGTTCAAAGCGGCATTCAGATCAAAGTCCATCTGTAAGCTCGGCAATTGATAAAAAGAAATGGCCAATATGAAGTGAGGCCGCGCGGCAGCATGGCAGGTTAGCTAAAAGCGGGAAGCTGAGCACAGCGATGGACTGCAAATGCCCTGTTCTTGGCGGATAGTGCAATGCCATATGCGGCAGCTATTACATCGTCTGTTGGCAACGCACACTGCTGAAGAAGCTCGTGTGAAGCTGGCAATGGTCACCAGCACGCAGCCGAAACAACGTGCGGATCGAATAAGTGATGGTGCAGGTTGAGTTACATTCCACCATCCCGGGCCGCACCGTACACACGTAGCTTGGAGCGCGCGAAGCTTGTCCATTTCGCACGGCTCGTCGGTAAAGATAGAGAAATTTATTACACAATCTTTACATAAAGGCCGCATGAAAGCGGGTACCCGTGGACACACCTGTGCAAGTAGCAAGCCCTTTCCAATAGATCGCGTTGCGATATCATTAGTAAAATAAAAAAAGATAAAGAGAATCGTTCCGCTCTAGATCCCAGATGAAAGAGCTTACAAAGTTATGCTTCTCTGCGATGCCGCGGACCGTGAGTAGAGAAGTCGGCTTGGCAGGGCTGCTTCAAACTCGCATGCCTTCGCTTTCTCAAAGATGATTGGCTGTTGTGATGTTATTGACGCCCCATTCGCGCCCTTATATGCGCCGCGGCGGCGTGCTGGCGCTTGCACCGCAGGTGCGCGTGCACGAGCGTGATCGCCTACGCGAAGCGGCGCTACAGCACAGCGTCGGGATGGCGATGCTGCGCTTTACCCCTCATGTCGTGGTGACCGACGAGGCGTGCGTGCTGCTGGACGTGAGCGCAAGCCTGCGGCTTTTTCGGGGTATCCGGGCACTGCGCCGCGATGCGCGCGCGCATTTGGAAGCGAAAAAGGTGGGGCTGCCGCTGATCGTAGGCGCGCAGTTTCGCTTAGCCCAAGGCCAGGCTACCCCTGCCATGGCCCTGAGCGCACTGGCTATGAATCGCGACGGCTATGGCAATCTGTGCGAGTTCATCACGCTTGGCCGCCTGCGCGGCGACAAAGGCACGTATCGGTTGTCCTGCGATGACCTCGCCCACGCTGACGCAGCTGATCGGCATGGGTGCGCGTTGCCGCATTGTCTGGTGATTCTCCACCCGGACTATCCGGCGCACGAAGCGCAGCTGGCCGCGCAGCTGACGTGGGCCGCGCCACGCTTTGGCTCACGCGTGGCCGTCGCGCTCACGTTGCACGCGCAGGCGATGGATGATCTGCACCGCGGTGTCGTGCAACGCGTGGCGGCCCGACATGGTGTGCGGGTGGTGGCCACTGGGGCGGTGCGCATGCACGTGCGCTCGCGCAAGCCGCTGCAAGATGTGGTCACCGCAATCCGGCTGGGTCAGAGCGTGTCGGCATGTGGCTACCATTTGGCGCCCAATGCGCAGCAGCACTTGCGTGCACGACTGCGGCTGGCCAATGTGTACCCGCGCGACACGCTGGAGGCCACCGTTCATCTGGCCCGCCAATGCACCTTTTCGTTGGATGAACTGCGCTATGAATACCCAGAAGAACTTGTTCCCAACGGTCATTCGGCAACAACGTATTTGCGTGAGCAGGCCTATTTAGGCGCGCATCGGCGCTTTCCAAACGGAATACCGATGGTGGTACAGCAGCAGCTTGAGCACGAACTGGCGCTGATTGCGACGTTGCGCTACGAGCCGTACTTTTTAACCGTGTACGACATCGTGCACTTTGCGCGCAGCCAAGATATGCTTTGTCAAGGCCGGGGCTCGGCGGCCAATTTCGCCGTGTGCGACTGCCTCGGGATCACAGAAGTGGATCCGGCGCGCTCGAATCTGCTCTTTGAGCGCTTCGTGAGTTGCGAGCGCAATGAGCCGCCGGACATCGACATCGACTTTGAGCACCAACGTCGCGAAGAAGTCATTCAGTACCTGTATCGCAAGTATGGGCACGAGCAAGCGGCGCTCACGGCGGCGGTGACCACCTATCAGCCGCGCAGCGCGCTACGCGACGCGGGCAAAGCGCTGGGCATCGATCCTCGGCCGGGGCTCAGCCGGTCCAAAGGACCGAAACCGCACCAGCCCGTCCTTGCCGACGCGGTAGAAGTGGTACATGTAGGTCGACGGGTTGTAGAGAGTCAGGCACAGTGGCTTCGGATTCGACATGGGGCTTATCCTTTTGCTGGCCACTGCTGGCGCGCATGCAGCACGCGCAGGATCTCCACGCGCTTGTCCGTCACGTGGTAGACCATCAGGTAGTTTTCCGTCACCACGGCCTCGCGCGTGCCGCGCACGCGCCCCGGCCGGTACAGCGTCGGATTCTCCGGCAAGGCCTCGGCCTTCTGCTCGATCAGCTCGTCCAGCTCAAGCGCGGCCACCGGGTTGTCCTCGGCGATGTAGTCCATGATTGCGGCGCGATCCTCGCGCGCCCTCGGGTTCCAGTGCAGCGCCAAGGTCAAGCGTTACCCCCGCGCTTCGCGATCCGCTGCCGCAGCGCCGCGCGGCGCTCGGCAAACTCGGCCTTGACTTCGGCGTGGGGAAGGGAAGGGCGCGGGTCATCAAGCGCCTGCTGCACCTGGTCGCGGAACCACTTGTCATAGGCCCGTGCGGCGTGCGCTTCCTTGAGCGCGGCCGACCGGTCGGGCCGTGTGGTGCGCTCGGCCGACGCCGGATCGAAGCCGGCTGTGTCCACGTCGAAGCGGCTGATGCCCAGTTCGCGCAGGAAGGCCACCAGCGTTTCGAGCTTGCGAAACACGCGCACGTCGCCGCGCTTGGCCGCCAGGAAACGCTCGGTCAGGCCGTACTTGGCCGCGATGGTCCAGCCGTTGCCATGGCCGACGACATGCGCCGCACGCACGGCGCCGGCTTCCACGAGTTGGGTGAGGGTCTTTTGGTCAATGGTCTCGGTTGCCATGGTGAAATCTCCGTCAATGGCTCTCGTTCATCAGTTCAGGCCGCCAGGCGTGCACGATGGCCTCGAATTGCGGACCATAGCCCAGCGTGTCGGGGTAGCTGTTGGCGCCCGTGACCAAGCGGAAGAGGATGCCCATGTCTTCGGCAATGGCGTCGTCCACGCCCCACAGGTTGGTCAGGTCGAAGCCGCCCCACTGGCCAGCATTCCACCAGGTCAACAGGAAATCGGCCACGCGCCGGCCCTGGCCGGTGTCGCTCTGGGCGTACTGGATCAGGCGTTCGAGTGCCGCGCGCTCGGCGGGCGTCATCTGTTCAGGCCGCATCGTTTTCGCTCCGGTGGTGGCCAGCGCGAGCTGGGCTGGACTTGGTTAAACTTTTATTATTGTACACACTACCACTTTACTATACATCGGGAGACATGGAATTCCCGGAAAGCCATGCGGCCAGCTTCGCGCTGCTCGTGTACGCGAGCGCGTGGCTTAAATGCCATGCGCCGGCTGCGTTTCTGTGCGCGCTACTCAACAGCCAACCGATGGGCTTTTATACGCCGTCACAGCTGGTGCAGGATGCGCGTCGGCATGGCGTCAAGGTGCTGCCAGTGGATGTGACCGTGAGCGACTGGGGCAGCACGCTGCAAGGGCAAGACCTGGAGGCGCCGGTGCGGCTGGGCCTGTCGCTGATTCGCAGCTTAGCAGAGGAGGCGGTCGCGCGCATCGAATTGGCTCGTGCGGTGCGGCCCTTTGCGGATGTGACGGATCTGGCGCGGCGCGCGCAGCTCACGCGGCGCGATCTGCAAGCGTTGGCCGACGCCAACGCACTAGTGAGCCTCACGGGCAATCGCCGCGCGGCGCTGTGGCACGCGCTCGCCGCAGTGCCTGACAAGGATCTGCGGCGTGCGGCTGGCACGTAAGCGTTGCGTCATCACCGTCTGTTCACTGTGGCACGAAGTTGGCAATCTGAGGCTACCCCTAAATTAGGGCCGTTCTAAAGTGGAAATTTCCGGCTCTTCGGGGTGGGCCGAATCGGCCCGGGGCCTGCACTGACGGGCGAATTCGGCGGGCGTCATCCACTGCAGTGCAGAGTGGGGACGCACCTCATTATAGTACTGGCGCCAAGTCTCGATTTTGCGCTTGGCGTCTTCGAGCGATAAGAACCAATGCGCGTTTAAGCATTCGTCACGCAAGCGCCCGTTGAACGACTCGTTCTTCGCGTTATCAGTTGGCTTGCCAGGGCGAGAGAAATCGATTTCAACGCCCCTCTCATACGCCCACTTGTCGAGCACCTTAGAGATGAATTCGCTGCCATTGTCCGCCTTGATAAAGCGCGGTAACGGCCGGCTAGCAGCGATGCGATCCAGCGCCGCCACGACGTCTTCCCCACGCAGCGTGGCACCTACCTCGATGGCCAAGCATTCGCGCGTATAGTTGTCAACAATTGTCAGCGTGCGCAAACGCCGACCGTTAAACAGTGCGTCAGCGACGAAGTCCATACTCCAGATTTCATTGATCGCGGTCACGATCTGTTTGGGCTGCCGCAACCGCGCCGCCTTGTTTCGCCGCGGCCTCTTATGCCGCAATGACAGCCCCTGCTCACGATAGAGCCGGTAAACCCTTTTATCGTCTAATTCCTGTCAATAAGCTTCCTCTCTGTTGCAATGCTTCATAGAGGCCGTCTCGTTGTCGTCTACGTGGTCGCAGTGCGCCACTGTCAACAGCAACTTAGAAGTGGCTCTTCCCCACTTTGTGTGAACCTGCAGGTGGCAATGAGGATCAAGCCGGTATCGCATTATTCGGATAATCGGCATGGATTTTTCCTTCCTTCAACGCCTGTTGCCCGCTCCCGGCATGCGTATTGTCGGATGGGAGAGGATTGGCAATCGGCTCATCGTTGCACTGAAACATCAATGGCTCGTTGCACAGTGCACGGCGTGTGGAGTGACAAGCTCCCGGATACACGGATGGTACCGACGACACGTTGAGGACCTGCCGTGTAGCGGCCATCGCGTCACGCTGGAAATCCATGTGCGGCGCTTTCGTTGCGATAACACAAAGTGTTGCCGGCGAACATTTGCCCCATGCCTTGCGCCATTCGGCGCGCGTCAGCAGCGTCGCACAGCCCGAGCACAGACGGTGCTATGGCATGTGGGCTTGGCGCTCAGTGGTGCCGCAGGTGCGCGCCTGGCGCAGCGCCTTAGCATGTCGATCAGCGGCGAAACGATACTTCGTTTGCTCAAACGCAGCGGTCAGAAGCATGTCGCGACAACATCGCCCCCTACCATTATTGGTGTCGATGACTGGGCATTTAAACGCGCTCATCGCTATGGCACCCTACTGGTCGACATCGAGCAACGGCGTCCATTGGATTTGTTGCCTGATCGTGATGCGACATCGGTGGCGAACTGGCTAACACGGAACCGCGCAATCCGAATCGTGTCTCGCGATCGCGCTGGTGTTTATGCCGAAGGCATCACCCGTGGCGCGCCGCAAGCCATACAAGTGGCCGATCGATGGCATCTATTGAAGAATCTTGGGGAGGCCATTGAACGCGCGCTGAACCGTTGCCAGCGGCCTATCCACGAAGTTGCACGCTCGCTCGGTCACGAGCACGCGTCTGCCGCATTGCCAGCGATCGAATCGAATTTGCCCGGTGTGGCAACCACATCGCGCGCAAAGGAGCAACAAGCGCAGCGGCGCGAAGCGCGGCTCGCACGTTATGAATCGATCATGCGCCACCATCAAAGTGGGATGGCAATACGCGCGATTGCGCGCATCACGGCATTGGAGCGGCGTACGGTGCGGCATTGGATCCACGCCGATGGGTTCCCTGAGCGGGCGCAACGGCCAGCAGCTGCCAGCAAGTTGGATCCCTATCGAGCGTATCTTGCCCAGCGCTGGCATGAAGGCTGCCAAAACGCGACGAGGTTGTATTGGGAAATCGTGGGCCAAGGGTTCAACGGCGTGACCTGCCCCCGGCAAACAGGGCCGGCCGGAGTTTAGTAAAGTTCGTTTTCGGAGAAGAAGACGAACATGAAGAAGCGCTTTACGGAAGAACAGATCATCGGTTTTCTGAAGGAAGCCGAGGCCGGCAGGCCGGCCAAAGAGTTGTGCAGGCAATACGGGTTCAGTGACGCGTCGTTCTACACGTGGCGCGCGAAGTTTGGCGGCATGTAGGTGTCAGAAGCGCGCCGGCTCAAGGAGCTGGAAACCGAGAACGCGCGGCTGAAGAAGCTGCTGGCCGAGGCGATGCTCGATATGCAAGCGTTAAAGGTTGTCGTCAAGGGAAAGCCCTGAGCCCGCAAGCCAAGCGCGAAGCAGTCGCGGCGATTCGCAAGAAGGTGAATATCTCCGAGCGCCGCGCCTGCCGGCTTGTCGGGCTTTCTCGCAGCGTGTTGCATTACGAAGCGAAGCTGGACCACGAGAATGATGTGTTGAGGGCTCGCCTGGTGGAACTGGCGCACGAGCGTCGGCGGTTCGGTTATCGGCGATTACACGCGATGATGGAGCGCGAGGGTATCCAGGCGAACCATAAGCGCGTGCATCGCCTTTATCGTGAAGCGGGGCTTGCCGTACGGCGCCGTCGACGGCGCCACGGCGTCATGATTGAGCGCGAGCAGTTGGCGTTGCCAAGCGGACCAAACCAGGTGTGGTCAATCGATTTTGTGATGGACGCGCTGTCCAATGGGCGGCGTCTGAAGTGCCTGACCATCGTGGACGATTTCACCAAAGAGGCCGTGGATATCGTGGTGGACTACGGCATGTGCGGCTTGTATGTCGCGCGAGTGTTGGAGCGCGCCGCGCGTTTCCGAGGCTATCCAAAAGCACTGCGAACGGACCAGGGACCGGAATTTACGGGCCGGGCGCTTGATCAATGGGCGTATGCTAACGGGGTGAGCTTAAAATTGATTCAGCCGGGCAAGCCGACGCAGAATGCTTACATCGAATCGTTCAACGGCAAGTTCCGCGATGAATGCCTTAACGAACACTGGTTCACGAGTCTCGCGCACGCTCGCGCGCTTATTGCCGCGTGGCGCCAGGACTACAACGAGCAACGGCCGCACAGCGCACTGAATTACCTTTCGCCCGCACAGTTTGCGGCGAAATATCGGGCAACAGCGGATGCTCCTGCCGCTTTCCAGGAGCTGGTTTAAAAGGACTTTGCTAGAAGCCGGCTGGCCCTAACCAAGGGGGCAGGTCACAGGCTACATAGCACATATTCGTTCCGAAGTTCGCTCAATACTTTCCATAAAGTAGTTTCATCCACACCGTTCAGTAGACTTAGTCCCTGCTGCCACACCCGTTTTGACAGCGAGTCGTTCATAAAATGAAGACAGAAGATTATCCCGACTGCTGCCTGCGTGCGCTGCGCTGCGGGCACGCGCGCCAAATAACGCTCGAGTAACGCAAGTTCCTGCGCTTGTTGTTTAGGCGATAACCCATCCAGCCCTGCAGGCAAACGCCGCAGTGCGACCCCCCACTGGTCGTCGGGCAGTGACAGCGCCCAATCGCGCATTTGCGCATACCGCGCGGGTTGTCCGAGCGAAACTTATCGAGTAAACGGGTCAATGTGGGAATGATCTGCGCTTGCTCGGCTACGCTCAATGATGGCAGCCGTGCCAGAATCGCGTCATACCACTGAGCAAAGTGAGGGGTCTCGGGTGTATCGATTGAGAAATTCGACAGCCCAAGCGCCAGTTCCGGCCACACATTGTCTTGCCCGGGCTCGCGCTGTTCGGCCAGCGTGTAGGCAAAATCAAACAATTCCATCCATTCACGCTCATAGGTGAAAGCCCAGTGCATGAGCAACAGTGCTTTTTGTATCTGCACGCCGTCTTGCGGGATACGCTGCGCGGCTGCGAATAAACGCTTGAACACATCGCCGCGATCTGCGCTGTGTAATGCTCGCAGCCGCTGGCACAGGGCCTCCATGGGCTCAACGTGCTGCGCTGGATTGGCGAGCGTGCCGTCCATTTCATCGAGCAACTGGCTGATTGACTCATGACTCACCGCCTGTTTCGCCCGTTGCCAATAGCTGTGAACGAGGCGCCTGGTCTGCATCGCATAATAGGTGCGCCGATCGACGGTGGCAAACGACATCACGTCTTGGACGGGCACGTAGTCACCAATGCGCGCGATGACTTCGCTCGGCAGGTCCTGGTAGGTGGTGGGCCGCTTGGCCGATGGGTTGGCCCACGCGGCGCTGAGCGGCTGCGGCGGTGGGGGCGCCGACGCAGCGGGTGTCGGGCGAGCCTCTAAAGGGCAGATATAGGCCTGATAGTCGTTTAAAGCGGCATTCAGATCGAAGTCCATCGTCAAGCCCAGCAAGAAGGAAAGAAGACGCCACGCGTCGCGAGGTTACGCAGCAGGCTAGCGAAAAGTGGGCACAGGCGCGCAGCGATACGTTACAAGCGCGAGGTTTTTGACGGATAACATAAGTCGGCGGATAAGCTGCGGTATGACAGGCGGGGCAACGACAATTGACATACCCTGTTCATTCCCCTTGTCGTGGCGAGGCTCTTCGTTCCAAATTTCGAGATTAATAAACATGTTGGAGTTTTCTACTTGTTGAGCCAGTTTTCGAGCCTGATACCGGGATAGCTGGCAAAGTCGCGCTCGTTGTTGGTAACGAGAATAACGTCCAGGGCAATCGCGTGTGCGGCGATCAGCTTGTCAAGAGCATCCTTCTTGCGCTCGCTCGTCGCTTTGCGCACAGGCCCGTAGGCCGTTGCTGCGGCAGCGTCGAACGGGGCCACAGGAATATCTTCGATTAGGGCGGCGAGATTGCGGCGCTCGCGAGTTCGGTTCGCAGACACTACGACGCCGTATTCAAGTTCAGCGTAGGTGACTGCGGATATAACCACATCCCCGACGTAGCACTGCGCAAATCGCTTCGCGACTTCTTCAGGCTGATTCTTCATCAGGTAGATGCACATGTTCGTGTCGAGCATAAAACGCGGCATCACAATCCTTCGCGCTCAGCCTGCTCCTGCTCGCCGCGGCCTTCAGCCATGAAATCCGGCCCGAATTTCGCGAACTTCTTGAGCACTCCAGTCAGCGGACGACGCATCGGACGGATACGGATCTCATCGCCTACGCGCTCAATTTCGATTTCGACATCGCTCCGGTCGTAAGCAAGGTCGGCGGGAATGCGAACGGCTTGCGAGTTGCCATTCTTGAAAACGCGGGTGGTATGCATAGCGGTTCCTGATGTGTGTACTGCGGATGTACTATAGACTATCCATCGCTTTATGTAAATACGCGTATGTACATGGACGGCGACTGCACTCCATGCCTTGAGCGGATCGTGCGTGGTCATGCCTCGTAACGAGCGCGCCTGGGGGACTACTGTTACGAGGATGTTTGCCTCGACGAGCGCAAAAGCCGTCCCGCGAGCTCGGAATTGTCGGCTTTCCTCGGAAAAGCCGGCGCCGCGGCCCTCAGCGGGCGTGCGTTACGGCCACCATCGCGTCGGCCGGATACAGCCGCAGCATCACGCGCGCGGCCTCGAGACTTGCTGGCCAACCGGCCGCACCCCGAGATGGGGTACCGCGCGTGCCTCGGACTGCTATCGCTCTCGCGCAAGTACGGCAAGGACCGCCTGGAAGCTGCCTGCCAGCGGGCACTCGTAATCGGTTCGCCGAGCCGTCGATCCGTGCTGTCGATCCCCGAATCCGGTTTGGACCGACAGCCGATGCTCCCGATTCCTCTCTGTAGTGGTCAACTGATTCCGGACACTGCATTAAGTTTTTCTTCCGCAACCGCCGGAGCCAGTGCGTCATTGAACTGATGCGGCCGTATCCAGTTGTACCGGTGCATCAGGTAATGACTGATATCCCGGTGTGCTTCCTGTACCGACATGTAACCCACTGGTGGCAGCCATTCTGTCTTAAAGCTGCGCAACCACCTCTCCATCGGCGAATTGTCCCAACAATTTCCGCGACGGCCCATGCTCTGTTTTATCCGATAGCGCCACAGCCGCTGACGCAATTTCCGGCTGGCATACTGACCGCTCTGATCCGAGTGGAACAGCAATCCTTGCGCTCGGCCACGCTGCTCATAGGCCATTTCCAACGCCTGCACGACCCAGTCGGCATCCGGACGCCTCGAGAACACCCAGCCAACAACCCGCCGCGTGAACAGCTCGAGCACCGCCGCCAGAGAATGCCAACGGCCTTGCGCCCAGAGTGGAGTAAGAGGCAGGGCGTAGTCGAACTATCTCCCTGCCTCTCCTCCCCGAACCGGACTTGCACCTCTCAGCGCATCCGGCTCTCCATTCAAGCGTTGCTCATAGCAAAGGCGACATCGGCATAGCGCGACTCGATGGTGTTCCGGGCCTCATCGCACATGATGTACGGATTTTCCGACGGCGTACGCCACCTGAATTGGCCCTTCCGGCTGGTAACAAGACGCCGAAGCGCCACCACCCCATACCAACCTCGACTGTTTTGGCCTTGCAGCACCCATGTCGTAGCCTGTCCCGGTTCTGGTGCCCGGATGTAGTCACGCATCAGCGAACTGAACCCGCGCCGATACCTGCGCGCGAGCCAGTAGCTGAATTTCCAGAAGACCGTGCGGTCCAGTTTTATAAACATGGTGGCCGTGAAGTCGGTGTATTGATAGAAGGCAGCCCAGCCGGCGATCTGCCGGTTCAGGCTCTCCATCAGATCCATCCGATTCATGCCATAGTTGCCCGACAGTTGCTTGACCAGCCTCGCGGCAAAGCCTCGATACTTCTCCCACGGAATGGTCGTTACAGGCCGCATGCGGCCACGCGGTCCACGCTTGCGGATGATGCGGTGACCGAGGAAGACGAAGCCGTCGTTCACGTGTGTAATATGGGTCTTCTCCATATTCAGCGTGAGCTTCAGGCCGCCTTCGAGAAACTCACGGCATGCTTCGCGCACTGCCTCGGCATGTTCACGAGTTCCCTTGACCACGATCACAAAGTCATCTGCATACCGACAGTAGGCGACAGCTGGTTTCCACTGGCGGTTTTCTCGCACGGTAATCGGACGCTGTTTGAGAATGGCGAAGTTCCACGTCCACCGATCTTTGCGCACCTTTTTGCTCAGGTAGTTCCTTTCCATCCACGCATCGAATTCGTGCAGCATGATGTTGGATAGCAGCGGCGAGATGACACCGCCTTGGGGGACGCCTTCACTCGCGGCACGAAACAGATCACGATCAACGCAGCCCGCCTTGATGAACTTCCAGAGCAGAGCAAGGAAGCGCTGGTCGGCGATCCGCTTACGGATTCCCCTCAGAAGCAAACGATGATGAACGGTGTCGAAGTAGCTGGTGAGGTCGCCCTCGATAACCCAGCGTCCGGCGACACTGTGTTTGCCACCGTCTTGTAGCTGAAGCTTCACCGTGCGAATCGCGTGATGAACACTACGGGCCGGTCTGAAACCATATGAAGCCGGATGGAAATCGCTCTCCCATATCGGCTCCATCGCCATCAGCATGGCTCGTTGTACGATCCGATCCCGCAGGCTCGGAATGCCGAGTGGCCTGAGCTTGCCGTTCGCTTTCGGTATGTACACGCGTCGTGCGGGCAGCGGACTATACGATCCCGCCAGCAGTTCTTCGCGTATCCTCGCCAGTTCATGCTGGAGATTTGCTTCCAACGTGCCTCTGTCGACTCCGTCCACACCCGGCGTGCGAGCTCCGCTGGATACCAGCGTAATGCGAGCCGCTTCGCTCAGCCAATCTCTATCGGCAATCAGTCTCAGGAGTCGATTGAACTTGCGCTCTTTGTTCTCCGTTGACCACGTCGCCAGTTTGCTTTGCATTTCACTGATTATCAAAGGTCTTCACCTCACTATGGTCAGTTAATTAACTAAGCAAACCACTTCAACTGCCTCCCTTCGCCGTGTGGCCGGCTCTCCCGACCTCAGACTACTACGGAGGCTCCGCCAGCCTGCACGTCATCGGGGGCACACTCCCTTGGCATCCGTGCAGACCTTTCCCAGTTCACATGTCGGACTCAACGCATGGGCGAGGTTGCCTGTCGCAGTCTTTATCCTTGCTTGCCGCAAGTCGTCGAGAACACCACGGTCTAGCTGCGCGCTCCCCGTGGTTCCCTGCCGACCAGCATACATATCCAGTCAGCCCTCGTGCTGCCGGGCCATACGTGTAACCGGCAACAGTCCGCGTTCTGCCCATAAAGCGGTGTGGGCAGAGGTGACATTTCAACCCTCAGATGCGGGTTAACAGGTTCGTGTTCCTCAACCGTCCCATGCTCAGCCTGGAGGCTCATCTTGGCGTAACCGCTTCGCCGCAAGCCCCGTTTCCCACGGACTACGTCACCTTGCCAGTGTCGGCAAGTCACCGCCGCTTCGGCTCACTTCCTCTCGCAGCAAAGGAAGGGCATACCCCAACGTCAACTTCTCCGGGGTATTGCATTCCAAACATGCTCAAGCAGCGCCACCCCCATGCGGGCGGGCTACGCTGGCTGGGCGTACCATACGTGATGTCGCCGCACCAGAGCTGATTAGGCGCATCAGCCTCGAACTGACGGTTGAGATGGTTCGGAATATCGATCCGCTCAACCGTCGCCTGTTTGTACGCATGGCCACCAGGCTGCTTGCAGATCAGTCCCAGCTCCTCCATCAAGCGACTGACCTTGAAACGGCCAATCGCCGTGCCTGCCTTCCGCATCATGCCCATGAGACTGCGGCTGCTGGCGGAACTGCGACTCTCTACGAATAGCTCGTGAACTCGGCTACGCAACGCCATGCGTTCGGCATCAACGTGTTTGGCACGCTCCCGGTACGCATACAGACAGGAGCGCGGTAGCCTTTTTTAAAATGGCCTTCTCACGTTCGAGGCGTTCTATACGCGCCTCGCGTTCTTTAATGCGTTGCTGATCCGGCGTGATCGCCTTGCCTTGCGGCGTGATGCTCTGACGTTACTGCTGAAGCGGGTGCACCCAGCGACGCAGTACCGTCTCGCCAACGCCGACCGAACGGCTCGCCTCCATATGGCTATAGCCCTGCTCGAGCACCAGACAGGCGGCTTGCTGTTTGAATTCCGGGGAAAACGTACGTCGCTGCTTCGTCATCAGACACCTCTTCATGGCGAGCATTCTCGCCTAGATCAGTGTCTGGTTGGCGACGCATAGCACCGCCGCCTCGATGCAGTGGAATTGTCCAACGATTGATGTACTTAAGCTGCTGTGGCTGTTAATCTGGCCGACTTCTGAGCCAGGCCGCACTGTCTTGGATCCGCGCCTGAGCGGGTTTGGAAAACTGGTTGGCTTTCATAAAGCGCATGATCTCACCCATTGCCACTTTCCATTGGCGATTGTTCAGGTGCCATAGCACCCCATTGGCCCGAAGCTCGCTCAGTACTTCCCATAAAGCAGCTTCACTCGCTCCATTCAATAGACTCAATCCCTGCTGCCATCCCCGCTTGGCTAGCGTGTCATTGATGAAATAGATACTTCTAATTGACCCGACTGCTGCTTGCGTGCGCTGCGCCGTCGGCACGCGCCCCAAATAGCGCTCCAGCAACGCCAGCTCCTGCGCTTGTCGCTTAGGTGAGAAACTACCCAGTCCTTCAGGCAAACGCTGCAGCGCAACCCCCCACTGGTCGTCGGGCAGCGACAGCGCCCAATCGCGCATCTGCACATACCGCGCGGATTGTTCCGCTTCCGGCAATTGCCACACGTAGCTTGCCAACGCGCCGACCGATGCGCCTTGATGAGAGGGGGGCAGGCGTGACGCGTAGTCGTGTAAGAGCGTATAGAGATCAGGGATGCGCGGGTCTGCTTGACTAAATTTATCTAGTAAAAGGGTTAATGTGGGAATGATTTGCGCTTGCTCGGCTACGCTCAATGACGGCAGCCGTGCCAGAAGCGCGTCATACCACTGAGCAAACTCAGGGGTCTCGGGTGTATCGATTGAGAAATTTGACAGCCCAAGGGCCAGTTCCGGCCACACATTGTCTTGCCCGGGCTCGCGCTGTTCGGCCAGCGCGTAGGCAAAGTCAAACAGTTCCATCCATTCAAGCTCATAGGTGAAATCCCGGTGCATGAGCAACAGTGCTTTTTGTATCTGCACGCCGTCTTGCGGGATACGCTGCGCGGCTGCGAATAAACGCTTAAACACGTTGGTGCGCCCGGCCTTCAGCGTTTTCAAACGTTGGCACAGCGCAGCCAAGGGTTCAGCGTACTGCGCCGGATCGGTGAGCGTGTCGTCCATCTCATCGAGCAGGCGGTGGATCGACGTAAAGTGCACCGTTTGTTGTGCTCGTTGCCAATAGCTGTGAACGAGGCGCCTGGTCTGCATCGCATAATAGGTGCGCCGATCGACGGCGGCAAAAGACATCACGTCTTGGACGGGTACGTAGTCACCAATGCGCGCGATGACTTCGCTCGGCAGGTCCTGGTAGGTGGTGGGCCGCTTGGCCGAAGGGTTGGCCCACGCGGCGCTGAGCGGCTGCGGCAGTGGGGACGCCGACGCAGCGGGTGTCGGGCGAGCTTCTAACGCGCAGATATAGGCCTGATAGTCGTTTAAAGCGGCATTCAGATCGAAGTCCATTGGCAAGCTCAGCAAGAAGTCAAGAAGACGCCACGCGTCGCGAGGTTACGCAGCAGGCTAGCGAAAAGTGGGCACAGGCGCGCAGCAATACGTCACAAGCGCAAGGTTTTTGGCGGGTAACACAAGCCCGGCGGATAAGCCACGGTATGACAAGCGGGCGATGCAAGCGGGGCAACGACAGGGGGGCGTCAAGTCGGCATTTATGTTTTTTAGCCCACTACCGCGACGCTGCTTGCCGGCACATCAAACGACACGCCGGTTTGCTAGCTCAATTTTAAAATTATTGACGACGCCCTCTTACAACTGCGTTTTCCAGCCTGTCAGACGGTTCTGACCTCGTTAATTGGCGAGTCGCATGGTCAGGTTGCGTCAGTTTTTTCCATACACGTCGCCAAATGGGCATTATCTCATCGCCGGCCTAGCCGTGCCTTGATCCAATCGACGATGGGTCGCCGACGGCGCTCGCCATCTGTATGACCAGCCGCCTTCCGTCGGTCGGGATCTTCCCACCATGTCACTGGTGATGGGTCAGGGTCAAGGTTAAGTAGCGGTTCAGGTGCCAATTTGGCGCGTTCGCTCCATGCGATCCTGTATCGGCAAAAATAACTGTTCCGGTTTGCCCAACTCCTTATGAAAAAATTTGAAGTCTAGCCACTCTTCAAGGTCGAGGAGAAGTATTTCACGTGTGGACGGTGGAATACCGCTACTTAGATCGAGGATACGTCCCAGTGTCTCGGGAGAGTACATGTGCTTTCGGTTGCAGCGAATCTCTAAAATTATGCTACTAAATCTGTCTTTATCCATGTTCTGGCCACCAGACGTCCTATCAAAGGTATCAAGCGCCAGCGCCAGTGCAAATTCGGGATTGTTTCCCTCGGCCAAGTTGCCAAAGGCTTCGATCAATCCTGCAACGATCGGTTCTTGATCCGATAAATCCAACATCGGCAGGATTTCATACTTCCACTGTTGCAGCTTTCGGCTTTGTTCGGCGGCGGTTAAGCCCGCCAGCGCTTCGGGCAAGCCTGACAGCGCCTCGCCTTTGCCTATTGACAACCGCTTGGCTGCTTCGAGCATGGATTCGTAGGTAGCAAGGCGTGTGTGCTCTGGCAGCCATCGAATCGCACGACCCAGCGCCTTGCGAGGTGTTGCTTGAAGATTTTCAGGAAGCGCTTCGACGTAACTGAGCAAACGCTGATGTCGGTTCAGCACAAGAGTGCGATCCAGGCAATGAAGCAAAAACAATTGGTTGGCGAGTTCCGCGCTTAATTCCGCTCGGCCGAGGTCGTCCAGCCGCGTCATTTCGTTCAGCAGCCGATCAAATCGTGCTGGCAACTCAGGCCTCGGGTTATAAGGCCGTCCAGGGACAGCTGCCCAATTCTGATACCCGGTCCAATGAGAAGAGTCCAGTTGCAGCGCCAGGAATGGCAGTATCTTGCGCCGCTCTTCCAATGGACCAGCGATCGTGCGGTTGAGAATTGCATCGAACATTGCGATCATCGATTCAGCCGGCACAACATGATAGGAGCCCAGCCCCGCGGTGCTCACCACATGATAGTCAGGTCCAAAATGATGAATCATCTTGTCCTGCAGTGCCTGACTGTTCGGAATTTTCACTACCTCAGCAAAGATGTGCGCAAATGCTTCCGTTTGCGCTTCAAAAGGAAGCCCACTGATGCCAGACATGGCCAGCCTGTCTAGTGCTGCCAATAGGATGTTTGGATTCGCAACGTCGCTATTGAGCCCATCCAACAGCTCACGCAACGCGCCTATGCGGGCTTCAATTTCGACGTTCTTCTTACGCAGTGTCTTTAAGAACGCGCTAACGCGCTCCATAGGCGCGATGCCAGAAGAATGGGCTGACGCCTGACGCTGAGTCGTATTGGAGTCCCCGACGCTGAAAAAACCGCTTGGGGGCGAGTTGCTAGGACCGCTCCTGTGCGAGTCGATGGACGCATAGATGGCGGCGTTGTGAGGGTTCGGCGGTGGTGTGGTATTGAAATCCATGCTGAGCGTATCGAGAACGAGAGAAAGCCTAAGTTCACAATGCCACCCGGGCAGACGCGGATAGGAGTGCGCCGACTATATAATGCATGGGTGAACGGTTCTCCGAACCATTGCTGATCAGGCATGCACAAAGTCGTTTTCAATGGCTTTGCTGCATCAATACAATAGGATAAAATTGCGGACCGCCAAGATTTGGCATGTGCGGCTGTGTTGAGGTCAAAGACGGTTTGCCCGCTGGCTGTTGCCATGGTATCGAAGCGCGTGATTTGGCATAGTGCCGTAAATCATTAATCGGCGAGTCGCCTTTGTGCTCGGCACGCAGTCGGAGGATCGTTGCTCGATCGGCCTCAAAAACCTTCTGGCTTAGACTTTGGTGTGGACAGCGGCTTTGGGATGGGAAACTTGCTTCGCCGGCTTCTTGATAGCGACGTAGCCATTTGCGAAGTGTTGGTCGGCAGATGCCACACTGCGCGCACACGAGGCTGGCGTTGCCGGCTTCGTGATTCTTGCGGGCGAGCATCGCGCGGCGGTCTCAGGTTGCATGACGACAACGACGAACCCTTGCCAGCGTGCCGATGGCACGACGGTATCTGTTCCGGCGTGGGATCAACGAAGCATGCTGGACCCAGTCTCAATAAATATTATTGGCTCACTTCTGAGCCAATGTATATTGGCCTGGAATCGCGCCCGCGCCGGCTCGGAGAACTGGCTGGCCTCCATAAAGCGAGTCATCTCACCCACTGCCATTTCCCATCTGAAATTGCTTAACTCAGATAACACCCAATCGGACCGAAGTTGGATAAGCAAATCCCATAAAGCGGCTTCGCCCGCACCATTCAGTAGATTCAAACCTTGCCGCCAGGCCCGCTTTGCTTGTACATCGTTTAAAAACGCGTGGCATTTGAGTAGTCCAAACGCCGCTGAAACACGCTGTGACATAGGCACGCGCGCTAAATGACCCTCAAGCAACGTCACCTCCTGCGCGCGTTGTTCGGGCGACAGCGCTTCAAGCCCTCCAGGCAAATACCGCAAGGCAATCCCCCACTGCTCGTCAGGCAGCGACAGCGCCCAATCACGCATCTGCGTGTACTGTGCGAACTGCTCCGCTTGCGGAAAAATCTGTACGCAATTCGCTAACATGCCGACCGATGCGCCTTGATGGGAGGGCGGCAGTTGTAGCGCGTGTTCGCGTAAGAGCGCATAGCGTTCAAGGACGCGTGGGTCTGTCTTATTAAAGTAACGTAGCAAATTCGATAATACCGGGATGAGCTTCGCTTGTTCGGATACCTTTATCGACGCAAGCCGAACCAACAGCGCCTGATAACGCTGCTCGACAAAAGGTGAGCGGAACGAAAAAGACTGCAAACTGTTAGCCAGTTCTGACCAGATATTGTCTTGCCCGGGCGCGCGCCGTTCCGCCATCGCGTAAGCGAAGTCGAATAACTCAACACGCTGGCTCCGAGGAAAATCAAGAAAGGTGCGTAACAGCGCTTTTTGTATTCGCACGCCGTCCTGCGGGATACGCTCTGCAGCTGCAAACACCCGCTTGAACGCATCAACTCGCTCGGCTTCTGGTAACGCTTGCAGACGCTGACTCAGCGCATCAATAGGCTCGACATGCTGCGCTGGATTGCTCAACGCACCGCCTATTTCGTCCAGCAGCTGGTTGACTGACGCCAAGCTGATGGCCTGGTGTGCCCGCTGCCAATAGTGGTGGACGAGGCGCCTAGCCTGCATCGCATGATACGTGCGGCGATCGACCGTGGCGAACGGCGTCACGTCTTGGATGGGTACACAGTCACCGATCCGGGCAATCAGTTCGGACGGCAGGTCGTCATACGTGGTCGGTCGAGTGGACGAAGAGTGAGTCAACGCGTCGTCGGAAGGTGGTCGTGGCGGCGCTGACGCGGCAGGCTGTTGGCCAGTCTGCCCTGCACATACGTAGCTGGAGTGAGGGTTTAAAGTGGCATTCAAGTCGAAGTCCATTGGCAAACTCATCAGTGATCGGTAAAAAAGACACCACGTGTAGCGAAGCTGTGCAGCAGGCTAACGAAAAGTAGGGGCAGACGTGCAGCGATACGTCGTAAGTGTGAGATCGTTGGCGGGTAGCATAAGCCGGTGGACAAGCTGCGCGACATCGCACGGGGCGACGCAAGCGTGCCGACAAAAAGGCGTATCAACCGGCCAATGCCTCAACTTTAATGGGGCGAGGCATATAAGGTTATGTTGGTAAGTAGACCGGTGCCACGAGCAGACCGTGGGTGAGCACTGCACGGTCACAATCTGCGGATGATCCTGCGTAAGCTGCGGCTTTTTTACGCCCTGATTCGTGTCACTTTGCTCCGCTTCAAACCGTTGCATCTCGACAGCATAACTTCATCTGCGAGCTAAAACGAATTGTTTAGGATTAGCTATAGTAGATTTCATTCTTACCGGGCACGCCGCTGAACTCTGCCTGCGTCCATCGTGCAGTAGTATTTTCCATTGGACGCCTGCCAGTTCGAGTGAGGCTGCAAATATTACGTTCTCGGCATTGACTCCGACTAAGTGATTTGTATGCGTGATAGTCTCCGCTGTGTTCACTTTGATTCACTTATCTGACGATTTAGCTTGGGTTGTTATCACGTTAGATAGGATTTATCTAGTTTCACTTGAATTTCTCAGACGATTGCTCCAACCAGCAAAGCTACTTCTTGACACACTCTGATCGGTCCTCTATATTAGTTTTTAAAACTGACGACTATTTCAATGCAAATTAAATCTTTCATTTTAAAGTCTAAAAGGATAAACATTATGCATCGAATAGCTATCATTACACTGATGTTTGCTGGCACGCTAGGCTTCGCAACATACGTATCAGCCATCGAAACGAGGGAATCCGCCTATGGGCTGATAGAAAGCAAGTACAAGCAGGACGCAAAACAGGCTAGTTGCATGCGTACATTCGAGAACAGCACATCCGTACGAATCGGCGCCTGCGAGGCTCAAGGAGGGCCAAGTGATGACCCCTCCATGAGGCAATGGCGGCTCGTGGAGCAGGAAGACGGCACTTATCTAATCCAAAATAAGTACCGTAACGATATGGGGGCTGGCAGCTGCCTACAAGCTCTCCCAGACTCGGCAGACCTGATCGTGGGGAGCTGTAACGGTAATGCATCTGCTCCATTATCAACAAAGCAATGGAAATTGGAAGGCGGTACCTTTAAACTCGCAAAAAATCTTTACAAGGAAGGTGTGCGGTCAAGCCATCATTGTGCCCGTGTCTATGCTGGCGGCAACGCAGAGATACAGATTGGCGCGTGCGATGCGCAAGGTGGGCCAAATGATTACACCTCCATGAGACAATGGCGATTTGGTATGTTTCCCCCACCAGTGACACCGGGTGGGATGGCATCGCTCTCTTATCACATGCCTACCACCCCGCCAATCACCCAAATCACTTTCCCCATCACTGTGATTGGTGCTCCAGATGCTGCTGGCTACTATTTTGCTCAGCAGTATGGTTTTTCGGGCGGCAGCGTGGGTTACATGGGGATTCGCCCGCGTCCGGGTGGGAAGTCGCTTGCGGCTTTCTCGGTGTTTGGCAGCGGAACGGAAGTAGTCGATACCACGCGTTGCAAAAGCGGCGCAGATGGCGGAAAAGGCGTCAGTTGCTCGGCCGAGCACGAGTTGGTGCACGGTCGGCAGTATCTTCTCACTATTACCCGGGACCCAGCCGACTCACGCGTATGGCGAGGCAGCATTACCGACTCTGTAACGTATGAGCGAGTTGAGCTTGGCGCCTACAAAGTACCGGCGACATGGGGTTCACTGTCTTCCAGCCAGGGCGGATTCATTGAGTACTATGCACAATTAAGCTCCTGCGCACGCATTCCCCTGGCTGAAATACTCTTTTCACCACCTTATGGCTCCGATGGGCAGGCCGGTTGGTTCTATGCCCAAAAGGAATATGGGCGGTGCCACGGCAACATGAATTATTTCCATGAAGTACGAGGCGAGGACTCTTATTTCAGGGTAGGTTTCTAAAAACGGATTCATGCTGCTTAGCGCATCGCCGATGACAAGCAAGCCGACCGGCCAATGTCGATCCCAGTGCCGAGAGCAGGGCAGGCCCTCGGCGGCTGGAAGCACGGCCTGTTTGGCGACATGCCTACACACAGCGCGGAGGGTGTGCGCTTCTACACGCGGCAGAAGTCGGTGATGCAGCGCTGGTTGTCGTTCATTGGCGCCGGCGCCGACTGTGCGATACCCGTCGCACGCTGACCAGGCAGGGCACGATGCAGATCGTCAACCGTCGATCGTCTCGTGCACCGCTGCGGTACCGCGCCGCCAATAGCTGGCCGCGCGGATCCGGGACTTCGGTACCCTGCGCTCCTCCACCAAGTGCTGGCGTACTGCGCGCGCTACACTGGCCTCGGCTGCCACCCAAACGTAGCCATCGCCGTCTGGCAGATACGTATTCCGTACCGCGCGTAACAACGCGCCGCCGTCGGGTCCCGCGCAGTCGCGATAGCACCACACTGCATGCAGTTGCGCGCGGGTCTTGAGGTCGATGCACGACGCCGCGTCCGCTACCTCGAGCACGGTGGCCACCCGAGTATCGGTGGGTAACTCTTCAAGCCGCCGCGAAATGGCTGGCAGTGCGGTATCGTCGCCGATTAGTACATGCCAGTCGAAGCCGGTTGGAATGACCAGCGAGCCTCGTGGTCCGCCGACGCCGAGCCATTGTCCCGGTTGCGCCTGCTTTGCCCATGCAGATGCGGGGCCGGCATCGTGCAGCGTGAACTCTAGATCCAATTCACCTTCGTGCCGATCGTAGCGCCGGGGCGTATAGTCGCGTGCCGGGGAGCGCGGATGATGCTCCAGGAACACGACGCCATCCGCTCCCACGGTGGGTAGCAGGGGTTTATCCATGCCGGGTAAGGGGAAAAACACCTTGACGTGGTCGTCGAACGAGGCAGAGACGAAATCATGTAGATCGTCGCCGACCAGCGTCACACGCACGAGCGTCGGCGTGATTTGTCGCACGCGCTGCACGCGCAGCAGACGAAACTTCAACGGATGACGAACGCGTGTCACGGTGCGCTCCGGGTGGTCCCGGACTGTTATGTTGTCCTGATCAGATGTCATCGGCTTGCCTCCGGCTTGTGCTCGATTTCGGCGACCGCGCGCATCAGGATGGCTGCAATGCGCCGCTGCTCATCCGGTGGTAGGTTATCGCGACGATACAGCGCCTGCTTCAATGCAAGGCGGGCCTCGTTGAATTCCGGCAGCCACGCCGGACTACCCGACATGTCGTCGCCCTCCCCACCGGCGAAGAAGCGGCGGATCATCTCCATCTTGCGACCGATGTGCTGCAGCTTGGCGAGCAGTAGGTCTGCGCGCTCCCGGTTGGCGTCAAGATAGTCGCGCCCGGGGTCCGCCAATATGTACCGCTTGCGGTTGCCTTCCAGCTGGACCGTGACGTAGCCAAGCTCCTCGAGGTAGGTCAGGGACGGATACACCATGCCTGGGCTTGGGCTGTAGTAACCGTTGGAGCGGGCATCCAGTGCCTTGATCAACTCGTAGCCATGGCTGGGCTGTTGCGCGATTAGCGCGAGCAGCAGCAACTGCAGGTCGTCGGACGAGAATTTGCGTCCGCGCGACATGCTTTCGTCGTCGCCGAAGCCGCTACCGCCCCAGGACGAGCTACCACCGCCGTGTCGCCGGTGACCGTGCCGACCCATCGCGTAACGTGGCACGGCCACCGGTATGCAATCGTCCCAAGAACGCAGACTGCGTGGCCCATCGCGGAAAAGAGAAAAATGACGCATCGATTTCTCCAATAGGATCTTAAGATATATCTAAAGATATGGGTCTTTAGATATATTGTCAAGGTCATGGAGGTAAAAGACCTAGTGGTCCAATTTCCGCAATCGCTAAAGATCGATGCCGTTCGCCAAGGCGGCATGTGGGTGACGGCTCACAGCCCACAGTCCACAGCCCACAGTCGTGCCGAGCGTCATTCACCGGTTGGTAGCGTCGTGCTGGGCGTTGATCTGGTGTGTTAACCGATCCCAAAGGCGTTGATCTTCAAAATTCCGAATCACATCTTGTGCGCCGGCTTCCCGAAGCCTGTCTTCGCTCAATGCGGTCGATATCCCGAACGTAAAGATACCGGCCGAGCTTGCGGAACGCACACCCGCCGCCGAATCTTCGAACGCGAATGCATGGTCGGCGTTTCCGCCTAGCCGTTCCAGCGCCGTCGTGTAGGGCAGTGGATGCGGTTTGCTGTGCGTCAGTTCGCTCCCGATCACGAGCGTGTCGAATCGTGTAGCGAGTTCGAGTGCGTTCAGCATCATCGTTGCATTCTTGCGCGGCGCGTTTGTCACGACGGCGAGCCGGATGCCGAACCGATCCGCGAAGTCGAGAATGCGCTGTGTGCCGGCAGTCGGAGTCAGCCTATTCCCAAGCTGCATGCGAAACAGTCGCTCCTTTTGGCTCGCGAGCTTCGTATATTCCGTGGCTGGCATGCCTGGAAACAGTCTGCTGAAAATCATGTCGTCCGGAAAACCCATCACATGCCTCTGGTAATAGTCGAGGTCGATGGATCGGTTCCAACGCGCGAGCAGTGTGTTATACGCGTTCAGTTGCAGCGCGTCAGTGTCGACCAACGTGCCGTCCAGATCAAACAGTAGGGTTAGCGCGGTCATTGGGCAGGGTCTCCATTTGTGGTGCCGCAGTGGTCAGTTTTGGCGTGGGTGCGCAGAATCGGTAGAAGTGGCAGCATCAACAGCGGATACGCGATTAACGTGGCGAATGAAGTCCGTACCCCAATCTCTTCCGATAACATGCCGAGCAGGAACGGTGCAATCAACAACGCGATGCCGACCCCCTGCGAAGCGCACGCGCTCAGCGATGCACCCGCGCCGGGTGCCGCACGCATGGCCGCGCCGAGGATCAGCGGAAAGAAGTTACCCAGGCATACGCCGAGCATAGCCATGACGCATGCTGTGACCCCTATGCCACGCGTCGCGTGTAGCGCGGCGAATGTGACGACCGCGCCGGGCGTGATGGCCAAGAGCAGCGTGAGTGGCTGCATCGCCCGCAGCAGGTAACTACTGGCCAAGCGCCCCCCCACGGTGCCGCCGAAGTAAACGGTCATTAACGCCGCAGCCGTCGCGGCGTTGCCAGTGACCATTTCCTTCAAGTATTCGGCCCCCCAGAATCCGACGCCCCATTCGGCCGAAATGGCCAGGATCACCAGCGCCCAAAGGCCAAAGCGCAGCATGCTGGGGACATTCGCGGTATCCGGCGCCGGCACACCAGTGTTTGCCGCGTGCCGTTCCGGTTCGTCTTGACGGTACGCAGCGAACGGCAATGCGGCGAGCAGTAGTGCAGCGACCGCTATGGCGGTCGGAGCCGAGCGCCACGACCATCCGAGCGATGTCAAGCCGCCGACCAGCAGCGCACCGCCGAGCACGCACAGGCTAGCGGCGACATGCGCTTCGACGAGCCTTGAGGCGGCGCGCGCTCGATAGCGTGCTCCAAGCTTGGCCTGGCCGGTGGTCATCAAAAGCCCGCCTGAAATGCCCATCAGCGTGCCGGCGAGCAGTGTGATCGGCAGTGCACGCGCGATGGCCAGCAGGCCACTCGCCACGGCGACCGCCAGAATCGCGATTTGTCCGATGCCAGTGGACAATCGTCGGTGCCTGAGCCAATGGTATGGCAGGCCGATCGATGCGAGTCCGAGCGCGTAAGCGGCAAAATGCAAACCGACGGCACGCAGGTCAAAGCCGAATTCGGCACGCACGAACGGCATTGCGGGCCCGAGCATCCCCTGTTGCAAACCGTACAAGCCGAACAGCAGGTAGATGGCCCACGGACGGTGAACGTCGTGGACGGATGAGCCGTTGGCATCTGCTTCGCTTGTAGACCGTTCAGTCATAGTGAGCCTGCTGGGTAAATAGCGTGTGCCATTGCGCGGTACGGTCGCCCTTCGAGCGGCCGGCGTCGGCCACGTTCAGTGCGGTCAAGCCCCGCATCGTTTCGTTCGGGTCCGGTGTATCGCCGAGCACGACTTTGCCATAGCGCCGCGCGATTGCCGCCGCGTCGCTAGATAACATCCATGAGAGCGCCCGTTGTGCAAGTTCCGCCCGAGGCGAGCCCGCGCGGCAGCCGAACACTTCATGCTCGTAACGGCAGGCATCGCGTGGCACGAGCCATCGCAAGGCCGGGTACGCGCGTGCCGCGCGTGTCGCTGCTGTCGATACCGTGGCGGCGATCCATGCACGTCCTGCGAGTACGTCGTCGATTGGTGCGGTGGACGATGCAACGATTGACGGACGCAGTTTCGCGACGGCGGCGAGCGTCTGCCACGCCGAATCGGGACGGCACTCGAGGAGCGCGCTCAGATGAAGATAGCCGGCGCCGGATCGTGCTGGATCGGGTAACGTGATGCGGTTGCACCAGATCGGCGCGGCCAACGCTGCCCACGAAGCCGGGGCGGCAAGCCGATGATCGGCCAGCGCCGTTGCGTCGTAGCAAAAAACAGGAACGAAGCCCGACGGACTGAACGCGCGGCGGTTGGTGTCGATGGCACCGCGCGGCAGGCTTGAAAAATTGATCCGGTCCAGCGGCCCGAGCCGCACCACGATCGCCGAATCGAGCAACGCGGTAGCGGCGGTTCCGAGCAGCAGATCCCACTTGGGCGCGTCGTCGCCGCGCAGGCGTTCGGTGAGTTCGGCGGTTGACCAACGCAGCAGGCGGATTGGCACGCCGACGTGCGCCGACATGCCGGCGATGAATTCGGCAAGCTCCGCATGCTCCATCGAGCTGACGGCAAGCAGTTCGTCCATAATGGCGTCAATCCATGAGGCAATGAAGTTTCGCGTACTGCAGGAGCATGATCGTCTTGCCGTCGGTGATCTCGCTCGAATCGATCATGGCGAGTGCTGGATGCAGGCCAACAGCTCGTCGCGGGCGAGCAGACCCGCGCAGGTCTTGGACAGCATTCCGTCGTGTTCGTTGACGAACGCTGGGAAGCGAAACTGCCGTGTCAGGATGACGGTTTGCTTCGCCTGGTTGTAGAGCAGTAGCATCGCGCGGTTGCCGCGGTCGTAGGTTTCACGCGACTGGCTTGGCCACGCGCCGTCACGCCGCTGGTAGTTGAATGTTGTGTTGCGCAGCACGTACCAATCGTCGGACAGCACTTGAACTTTTTTGATGCGTACGCGATCGTGCGTTGGAATAGCATCTTTCAAGGCATCCTCTCCGTTCATTGAGACAGCAATTTGGCTGCGCGGGGAGAAACCGTCGCAAGGCGTTCGATCATCCCAGGGTCGCGGTGGGCGAGCGCGGTCATGACCGCGGTATCAAGCGCCCGGTCGCAGCCGCACGGGCACGCGCCGCGATGCGAGCCGAGCCGCGTGACTGCGTCGGTGAAAAGGCGGGTTGCCGATGCGTTGACGTCGTGCATCCGCTGAGCGACGAGCGTCGCGTTTACTGCGTCGTGCTCATCGTCCCAGCAATCAAAGTCGGTCGGAATCGCGACGAGCGCATAGCAAAGTTCGGCTTCCCGCGCGAGTTTTGCTTCCGGCATGGCTGTCATGCCGATCACCGTGCCGCCCCACTGCCGATACAGGTTCGACTCGGCTCGCGTCGAAAACTGCGGACCTTCCATCACAACGTAGGTGCCGCGTTGCCGCACATCTACACCGAGCGCGGCCGCGCTATCGGCAAGCGTTGCGCGCATCCGGGCGCAGACCGGCTCCCCGAACGGCACGTGACCGACTAGGCGCTGTCCGAAAAACGTTTTGTCGCGCTGTATCGTCCGGTCGATGAACTGGTCGATCAACACGAACGTGCCGGGCGGCGCCTCATGTGTCAGGCTGCCGACCGCGCTCATCGACAGCAGTTGCGTGCAGCCGAGCGCGCGCAGCGCCGCTATGTTCGCGCGGACGTTGATCAACGATGGCGGGATCGTGTGTCCGGGCCCATGCCGCTGGATGAAGGCGATTGGCACACCGCCGAGCGTGCCGAGCATGACGGGCGACGACGGCGTGCCGAACAGCGTGTCGAATTCGACGGTTTCTACATGCTGTAATCCGGCCAGATCCTGGAAGCTACTTCCTCCGATGATGCCGATTCGCGGTGTTTGTTCGTGCGTCACATTCCACCTCCCGTTTGGGGTATCGATGATTCTCGCCGGCTCTGTACAAGGCGGTCGTACAGTTCGGACAACGCGCTCGGCGCATTGCCTCTGCGCACCAGCAACCCTTCGCTTGCATTCGCCGTATAGCGCGGCTCGTGAACTTTCAGATGACGGTCGATTGCAGGCAAGTAATTCCATCGCACCCCTGGGTACAGCGAGTGGACCAAGTGATAGGCATCGGAGGTCGGCGCAATGAACACGCGCACCAGCCACCCAGTCCATCCGAAATAGTCTGTTGGGCGGCCCGCGAGATACTCAAGCTCGAGCCGATCGCGCGTCGGGCCGTCAACGAACCAGCGGTGTTCCGTCAACAGCGAGACCCACGCGAACACCGGATACGATGTGATGAGCGGCGCGAGCCAGCCGAATACCACACCCTTCCAGCCACCGGCCCAGTACAGCACGGCCATCGTTGTGGCGAGCGTGATCAAGCGTGCGGCCGTGGTCACGCGCGAATGATTCAGCATGCTGTTGCGCGCCATCGTCGCGACGTTGGCCCACGCTCCTTTCGGCGTGATGGGATACAGCAGTCGTGCATAGAATTCGAGCGGCGACAGGCCGTTCGTGTAGCCGCCTGCCGCGACGCGTGCTCGGTTCGGATCGAGTTTGGGATGATTCGGATGACGATGATGTTCGACGGTGTGTGTTTGGTGGCGGCTGTGCATATCGCGCTTAAACATTGGAAACTGGTAGAACATGTCGCTCAGCCACCACTGCCAGGCGTGCGATCGGCACAGCGCGAAATGCACGGCGTTGTGACCAAATTCCTGCAGCGCGCGCATCCGTCCACCGCTCCACAGCACGACGCCCAGCCACGCGATGGGCCACGGACACCGCTGCGCAAGCATCACGGCCGCGACGATGTCTAGCCAGGTCCAGATGAACGGGAGCGGCGCGAGCCACGCGTCGAGGGGCCGGTAATAGCTTTCCTTGTGGCCCTGCAGCCGTGGCAGCAGGCGCAGAAGGCGCAGCACCCGCGTACTGTCGCGGTAGTACCATGCGACGATCGCGCGCATGGTGAGGGCAGTCACCACCACGGCGAGGACTGCCGGATTGAGAAAATCAGTCATGTTCAACGCTCCTATCGTTGCTATCGGTCGACCACCTGCACGTCAGATGCTTGAGCAATTCACCGAGCCCACCGTACACTGGTGCGCCGCTGCGAAGTAGCCGGCTGGCATCATGATGGCCCGTCGACACGAGAGCGGGTCGCCAGCCGACCGCATACGCGACGTCGTAATCGTGCGTTGTGTCACCGACGTATAGCGTCCGGTCCGGGCGCAGAGCCAGTGTCCGCATCAATTGCATTGCCTCGTCCAGCTTGCTGCTCGCACGGTTGTGCGAGAGGCCCACGACGTGCTCGAAACGGTCGTGCAGGCCTTTTGCGTCGAGCGTGCCACGCAGGATGTCGTGATGCGAAGCAGACAGAATCGATAGGCCGACGCCGGCCGCGCGCGCTGTGTCGAGCAGATCGAGAACGCCGTCGTGCAGCGCGCATTGCGCAACGTTTGCGTCGAAGCATTCGAGATAGTGTTCGACGATTGTCGCGAACGGCGTGCGTGCGAAGTCGAAGCCGAGCGCCTGATAAAAGCCGGCGATCGGAAAATCGAACAATGCTCTATAGCGGTCGCGTGTCACCGGCGTGACACCGAATCGCTCGCCGCAGCAATTGACGGCGCGTACTGCGAGATCGATGTCGTCGATTAACGTGCCGTTCCAATCGAGCACGATGTGTTCGATGCGCGTGGGAACCAAATCAGTGGCGTGTGTCATCTGAGTGAGCGGGGCAGAAGGGTGTCGAGCACGATGCGGGTCGCAATGGCTGGCGAATACAGCCGGCTTGGCGGCGTCACGAGATTCGTCACGCCGATTTGGGTTTCGAGCGCGCGGCGGTTGCGGCCCGATACGCGCCCCAGTCCCGCACCATACCAATGGTGCAAGCGCGTGCGCCAGCTGCGTTCGCCGAGCGTCTCTGAAAACCGGAGATCCTCGGTCGTCGCCATATGCCACGCGTCATCGACGATTCCGCACAGCAGCCGCTGTACGTCGCGCCATGCCAATGCGTCTGCGAGTGCCGCATCGAGGTGGCGATCAATGCATTCGGCCTCGAGCGCGCAGAGCGTCATCCCTTGGCTGTATAACGGATTCATGCTGCTTAGCGCATCGCCAATGACGAGCAATCCGGCCGGCCAATGTGCGATCCGGTCGTAGTGTGCGCGCCGGCTGCCCGGCATTTGGAACGTCGCGACGTCCGACAGCGGCTCGGCAGCGCGGATCACATTGTGGATGTCCGGCACGGGTAGCGAGGCGAGCGCGTCAAGAAATTCGGTCGGATCGCTGCTGGGAAAGTGTCCGAACCACCCGCCTGTCGTGACCATCCAGCGTTCTGCTTCGATGGGGCTGATGACGCCCATCGCGCGTTGCTGGGGTGCGTTCGGCAGGACAAGCAGTACCTGCCATTGTGTGGCCAAGGCCGGGATACGACGATAGATGCGTGACGCATAGCCGAGTTCGGTCTTGACGATGCTCGTCTTGACGTCGCCGAACCCCGCTTCGCGCAGCCATTCCGGCATCCGCGTGCCACGGCCGCTCGCATCGACGACGATATCGGCCGCAACGAAGCGTTCACCGAGCGTCGCATCGTCGGCGATCCACACGCCGTTGACCGAGCGCATGCTACTCGTTGCCACGAAACTGACACGCGTTACGCGCGAGCGGGACAAGACTTCGACACCCGGCGTTTGCGCGATGTGGCGGCGCAACTGATTGTCAATGAGCCTTCGGCTGCAATAGTGCGCGTAGATGCCGCTGCGATACCGGTTTTTCCATTGACCCGCTTGAAACCATTTGACGTCGTGACCGAGATCAGCGACGAGTGCGCCGTTGCGTTCCAGTGCCGCCAGGAACCCTGGAAAAATGCGTTCAATAATTTGCTTGCCGCGCAGCAATAACAGATGGACGTGATGCTCTTGGGGCACACTACGGCGCGGTCCCGACTCATCAAAGAAGTCGCCCTTTTCGACAAGTGTCACGTGCTGAAAGCGGCGGGCAAGCACCGCCGCCGTCAGGCAGCCAGCAAGGCTGCCGCCGATCACGACTGCGTGGTTTGCACGCCGGGCGCAAACCGTGACGTCATTGTGCGGTGTAGTCATTAAGTACTCCCGCGATGTAATGTAGTTCGTCGTCGGTCAGGTCGGGATGCAGCGGCACCGTCGTCAGCGAGCGCAGCAGGCGCGCAGCGTTCGGGCAGGCCCGGCGATAGACGGCGAGTAGCGGCAGTTCGAACAGCGGACGGTTGTCGTACTTGCCGATGTCGGACGGAATTTGATGCCGCTGCTGGTAGGCGACGAGACGGCGCCCATCATGCCCCAGTGCTTGCAACAATAGTGCGTAGCCGTTCGGCGTGCCGTGCGGTGGAATGGGCAGTTCCCTGAACGCCGAATTGTCGAGCAGCGCAAGCAGCCGCTCCCGGTTGCGCAACCGTGTTGCTAGGTGCGCATGTAGCCGCCGCGAGCGCGCGAGCCCGAGTGCGGCTTGCAGTCCTCCGAGCTTCAGGTTGACGCCCACCGTTTCGCCTGTCAGGTTGCCAAAGCGCGTGTATGCGCGAATGCGTTGCGCGCGTGCGTCGTCGTCGGTCATGACAAAACCGCCTTCGCCGGTCGACAGGTACTTGCAACTGTGCGTGCTGAAGCAGCTGATGTCGCCATAGTGCGGCAGCCACCTGTCGTCGAGTTTTGCTAGATGCGCGTGCGCGAGATCTTGAATCAACGGCACGCCGATGTGTCGCAGCAAGGCGAGCGTTCGGTCGGGCCGATTCGGATACCCCCACATCGGCACCTCGATGACCGCGCAGGTCTGCTCGCTAATGCAACGCTGCAAATCCGCCTCATTGAGGCCGAAGCTGTCCGGCGCGACGTCGCAGAACACGGGGCGCAGTCCAAGCGACAGGATGGGCAATACCGTGCAGATCGGACACGTCGGCGCGACGACGACCTCGTCGCCCAGCTGCCAATCGATGCCGGACAGCGCAGCGGTGACTGAAGCAGCGCCCGATGAGACGGCAATCACATGCCGTACGCCGTACGTGGTGGCTAGCATGGCCTCGTAGTCCTCGACGATCTGCGCGGTGCCCGACAGTCCTGTGTGCAGTGCGCGCGTCAGCTCGACGATGTCTTCCGGCGAGTCGTGCAAGCATGTCTCGGTAATCCGGCGCGGCGCCGTTTCGGTAGCGTTCATCATGTGATCACCTCTTCGTTCACCAGGCGCCATGCGGCTTTGTCGCGGAATAGGCGGTGCACGAGACGCCGGAAGTTCGGGAACATGCGCAGCCCGCTCGTCTGCTCGTATGTGAAGAAGTGCGCGCGCTCGTTTTTCCGCTGGACCGGACACGCACGGGCGGCGGTTACGCACAGATAGACGAGGTCGATGTGGTAATGTGGCTCACGCGTGTCGTCAATAAATTCGCACAGCACTTGGTATGGTCGGCGCAACACCGTGACGTCTGCGTCCGGATCGGCGAGCCGAGCGTCCGTCTTGCCGATGAGCGTTGCGCGAATGCCTGTTTCTTCGTCGATCTCGCGCAGTACGGCCTGGTCGGGCGTCTCGGTCCGCTCGATGTGGCCACCGGGATAGAGCCACACGCCGAGCTTGCGATGCTGCAGCAGCAGAAGCTCCCGATGCCGGTTCATCACCAGCCCCGACGCGGTGAAATGCCGTTCCAGCAACGCTCGGCCATGAGGGACGTGAGTGGTCATACCGCTTCATACCGGTTGATGCAGGCCGCGATGTAGTCGAGTTCGTCGACCGTGATGCCGGGATGCACGGGTATCGTCGTCATGCCGGCGAGCAGCGCCTGCGCGTTCGGACACGCGGTGCGGTACTGCTCGAGCGCGGGGAACTCGTACAGTGCCTTGCAGCCGTATCGCTTGATGTCCGACGGCACGCCGAGATCGTCGAGATAGTCAATGAATGCCGCATTGTTGGCAAAGTGCAACTCGAGATTGAGAAAGTAGTAGTTCGGCACGCCGCCCGCGACGATCGTCTTTTCTCGTACTTGCGGATGATGGATGCGCTCGAGCAGATAACGCGCATTCTCGCGACGTTTGTCGATCTGCGCGGCGAGCGACTGCAGCCGGCTCTTGCCGAGCGCGGCAGGTAGCGCCGCAAGCTTGTAGTTCAGGCCGAAGTCCTTGCCATTCAGATTTCCGAAGCGGCTGTAATCGCGGCTACGTTTTGCGAGCGTGTCGTCGTCTGTCAGCAGAAATCCTCCCTCGCCCGTCGCGAGCAGCTTTCGCTCATGCGTGCTGAAGCACGACACGTCGCCGAAATGCGACAACGGTTGGCCATGCAGAGTTGTGCCGTGCGAGTGTGCGAGGTCGAGGATCAGTTTGATGCCTAGCTCACGCGTGATGGCCTGGAGCGCGTCGACTTCGGTTGGATATCCCCACATCGGAATATCGATCAGCGCGCGCACGCGCGGCGTCATGCTCGCATGGACGCAGTCCGGGTCGGCGCAGAAACCGTGCACGCGCGTATCGACAAACACGGGGGTCGCACCCGCGGCGATGATCGGATAGACTGTGCACAGTGGGCAGCTCGGCGTGAGCAGCACGTCGTCGCCTGGCCCAACGCCAACCGCGTGCAGCGCGACGCTTAGTGCAGCTCCACCCGATGACAGCGCGACGGCATGCCGGGCACCGAACCACCCGCCAAGCGCTTGCTCGTATTCGGTTACAACGTCGCTCGTGCCCGACAGTGAACGTGCGAGTGTTGCCTGCAGCGTGTCGACGTCTTCCGGATAGACCACTCGATACTTGTCCGAGACTGTGCGGCGCGCGGGGACCGATGTGTTGACGCTGAGATCAGAGGACATTGGATACGACTCCCGGATTGGCGGTGGATGTGGCATGAAGCGTTTGCAGTGCGAAGTTTTTCGTGCCGCAGACGTCTTGCGAATCGGCGGCGCAAATCTGTTCGATGACTCGATAGGTGGGCAGCAGGCTTTCGAAATTCGCGCTGAACGTTCCCCGCTTGCGGACGGCTTCAAAGAATTCAAATAGTTCACCATAGTAACCGCTTCGCTCGTATCCGGAATCGAGCGGACCTGGCTGCCACGCGCCGCGCCAGCGCTTCGCTGCACCAGTCGCGCGCGTGCCGTGCTCGGGTTCGTGCACTGTGATGTTCCACAGGTTGTCGAGTTCGATCATCATCGAAGTCGAGCTGACGATCTTCATGTCGAACTCGAAGTACGGAAACATCGTGCCGCACAAAAGGCTTGCTGTCGTGCCGGATGAAAAGACCAGCTCGGCATTGACGATCAGTGAGTCGTCATAGCGCTGCACTCGCGATCGGATGTCGGTCAACTCGCCACCACCGAATGTGATGCCCAGATCGATCGTATGGATTGCCTGCGCGAGCAGGAACGAGCGCAGTGTCGAATCTAGGCCCCACAGGGGTGCTCGAGGCTTGCTCGCATAGTGATTGAGCTGGATGTGCAACGTGCGACCGAATGGTTCAGCCTGCGTCATGTCGCGTAACTGCCGTACAGGCTTTGCGAATTTAAAATTCATGCCGACACCTGTTATGACGCCGCTTTGACGATTCGCCAGGACGAGTGCTTCAAGTTCGTCAAGTGTGATGCATGGAGGCTTTTCGACGAAGACATCGATGCCCGCGCGCATCGCTTGTAATGCAATGTCGCGATGTGCCTGAGGCGGGCAGGCGAGCACGAGTGCATCGGGCTTGACAAGCGTGAGTAACTCATCGACGCTGCTTGCGACAGGAACATCGGATAGGAAGCGATGAATTTGCGCGGCGCGGGGAGCAGCGATATCGCATACGCCAACGATGCGGACATTGGGCATCTGCAGCAACGTGGGTAACAGGTTTTCTTGCATCTGTGCGCCTAGGCCCACGATGCCAATTTGGATTGCAGTCATCAAGCGTCTCCACTAATTTAATTAGGTAGTTAAATTAATTGTTGAGGTTGCAAAAAATCGCTTCATAAAATCGGTTGCCTGTGCAGATAAAGAATATCGTCTGGATAAGGAAACAACAGTGGAGCGGTGTCGCGTTAACCCTAACGTTTTGCCACGAAAGGTGCCTGCTGTTTGCTTATCCGACTACTGGATTATGTGTGTGTGACAGTATCAAGAGGAAAAGTCACGGTCAAACTTTTTTGAGGATACGAAGAATCTATTCTTTTAGCGAGGTTGCTGGGGATAATCTTTTAGGGTTCCGCGAAGCGCAAAGAAGAAAGTAGAAGAAAGACAGCTGTTTTGAAGTAAGAATTGTTTGGCTTGTTTTTTAAATAGCGCAGTAGTTGAGTAAATACTCGGATTAATCTTGATCGGGCGATTGTTCCCCAAAAATTTAATTGAATTGTGAAATTATTTAATACGGGGTCGGAGTAATCTATTTGGCAAGAAAACCGCAGGATCCAGTTGCGCAGCTAAATCACAAAGTATCGTGCGGCGTGGGTGACATGAAGCGGATTCATGGGCTCGCTGAACTGTGGAAGACCCGTTGCCGCGCATCTGGTTACGAGAGTATGGGTACACAATCTGCGCCGAAACCCTAGTGCAGCGCGTGGCGCAGGTATTCAACATAGACGGGCACCGCGCGGCACATAAAAGCTGTACAGGTGTAGCGCAATGATTCGGTTGCCGAACGGTGTTGCATGTTTCACCAGCAATGGCCACGTCGCTCGGGAATTTTTGCAACGTATCGAAACCGGATGGATGTAAAAGACCTAGCGGTCCAATTTCCGCAATCGCTAACGATTGATGCCGTCCGCCAAGGCAGCATGTGGGTGACGGCCCTCAACCCTCAACCCTCGGCGGTCGGCGGTCGGCGAGCGCCGGCGTTGCTTTTCATAGCAGTGTAGTGGCCATGGCAACAGGGCATCGCAGCGATTGATCGATCCGGCACCGAGCTGCCACATAGCGGCATGCGGTTTGCTCTCTACAAGGACGCGCGCTGTCGCGGCGCGCCTGTTGAAGGAGACCCACAATGAAACATCGCGATGCTGCCGATCGCGCCGACCCTGCTATGCGACAACCCGCAGCGGGTGAGGGTGAGGTGACCAGCGACAAGGATGGCAAGGTGCACCAAAAAGGCCATGGCAACATGGATGAAACGATGATTCCGCAGAAACCGGAACCGGACCGGGGCCCATACCAGCCGCCGCCAGGGCATCTCGATAATCCAAAGGACGTCGAGCCACGTAGCGGTGGCGACTTGTCGGCATGATGCCTTCGCCACATACCGGTTTTTAGCTTGGGGGCCACGCGGCCCGATTCACATATAACGGGGGTGATTGATGAAGCAACCTGCAATCTGCGCGTGCCGCCGAGCGTTCACGTCATCAGCGCTCAAGATTGCGCTGACTTCCGCGGTTGGCGTATCGGCGTCGTCTGCGCGTGCTGACGAGGACCACGGCACGCCCGTGCCTGGGGCAAAGCTGTCGCCGCGAAGTCGCGTGCTCGATACGGGCGCACGGCTGTTGCAGAAAAAACGGCCTGTTGACGCAATGAGCGCATTCCTAAACGGCTTTCATTTTTATGCGGATGACATGGGCCGGCAGGTCGAGGCCTATCATTACTGCACGCATCTGACAGAAGACTTCCATCAATGCGTGATCTACGATTCGGATGCGCCGGATGCGAAGCTGATTGGTATCGAATACATTATCAGCGAGCGTATATTTCGCACGCTGCCTGACGAGGAGCGACGGCTATGGCATAGCCACCACTACGAGGTGCGTTCCGGACAGCTTGTGGCGCCGGGCATTCCGGAGCAAGCTGAGCACGCGCTGATGGCGCAACTTGTCAATACGTATGGCAAGACCTGGCATACGTGGCAGATCGATCGAGATCACGCGCTGCCGCTTGGCATCCCTCAATTGATGATGAGTTTCACGAATGACGGGCAACTTGACCGTGCGCGCGTGCAGGCGCGTGATGAGCGGTTCGGCGTATCTACTGACGCGCTACGTCAGCGCCGTGCCGATCTGCCGCAGCCCAGGCCGGTTGTCGGCGCTAACGCGTGGCAAGAGGGCAGCACGCTGCAGCTTGCGGCGGCTGAGGTCAAGGTCAAAATGCCGCGTTGAGCGGCGTGCACATCGGCTGACAGGCGGGCGAGGATGACCGCGCATGCTAGAGAAAAGGCCCAAAAGACAGCGGACTTTCGCCGCGAAAAGTGCCATCGATCGACGCATGTGTCGGCCGGCAAGCCAATCCCGACATGCCCGCATTGCGGCAATGATACGTACAGCGATACGTACAGCGAGCGCACGCACCCCGCATGATCAGCAGGCCTTTGGCGTTTCTGTCGATCCGTACTGGCCAAGGTAGGCCGACTGCCGGCCCGGCCTACGCCGATGTTGCACCGCCGTTGAGCTTGCGTCGCAATGCCGATACAAATCGCTCTGTTACAGGTGGCAGAGTACGGCCTCGCATTTTGACCAGCGCAATCGGACGGACAAACGCCTCGTCTGCGATGGGCCGCACTACAAGTCCTGGCTCGGCCAGGATCTCGCGCGCATTGCCGGGTAAGATCGTTATGCCTAGTCCGCTGCGCACCATTGCGACGGCCGTCATGATGTACGTTGGCTCGCACGAAATGTTCGGCGTTGAACTGGCGTTGGCTAGCGCGGCATCGACGATCGCACGCACGCTGGTGCCTTGCGCCGTGAGCACCAGTGGTTCGCTTAGCAGATGGTCCAATTCGAGGTGCTGTCGCCGAGCATGCGGGTGGTCCACCGGAAGCACCGCAATGAGGCGATCGGCGCCGGAACATAAAACCTAGAAAGCGGCGTCGAGCGAGTCTGCACCGGTCAGTCCGATGTCGACCTCCTCACTGCGCACCAATGCGTGAACGGTGCTGGCCACCACGTCGCGCAGATAGAAGTTGACGCGTGGCATATCCGCCCTTAGCTCCCGAATGAGCCCAGGCAGGAGACTGGCGGCAAACACCGGTAAGCAAGCGATCCGCACGACACCGCTCAAATCGTCGCCCAACGTGCGTGCGTCAAGCAGCACCTTTTCCAGGTTATGCAGCGACTGCTTAAGCGCAGGAAGCAATTCACGTCCCGCGGGCGTTAGCGCCACTTTACGACTATTGCGGTCCAGTAGGCGCGTGCCCACCGCCTCTTCCAGCCTGCGAACTTGGAATGTTAGCGCAGGCGCAGACAAATGTAGGTGGGCCGCGGCCAGTGTGAAGCTCCCCGTCTGGGCTACGGTGACAAAGGCTTTGATATAGCGCAGTTTTATATCCATTGTGTTTTTGAATGCTGCGATTAAATTATTTCATTTGATCTATTCAGTGAAGGAAAATATCCTCGATCAAGTTGAATGACGGACCTGGACCCACTACATGTTGCCGCTACTAGGATTCGCTACTATCGTAGTCTTGCTCGCTGTCATCCTTTCGAAGCGAATGTCACCGCTGGTAGCGCTGATTGTGGTGCCCATTGCTGCGTCGTTGATTGGAGGCTTCGGGTGGCAGACCTGCCAGTTCGTGATCGACGGCTTAAGAAACATGGCGCCGGTCGTTGGCATGTTCGTATTTGCGATCCTTTATTTCGGAACGGTCACGGACGCCGGTATGCTTGATCCGATTATCGACCGCATCCTAAGGGCGGTTGGTACGAGGCCAACACGCATTGTCATAGGAACGACACTGCTGGCGTTACTTATCCATCTCGATGGTTCAGGCGCAGTGTGCTTCCTCGTAACTATTCCAGCGATGTTGCCACTTTACGACCGCTTGAAGATGGATCGTCGCGTGTTGGCGGCAGCCGTATCGATGGCGGCGGGAATTAACTTTTTACCGTGGACAGGGCCCACGATCCGTGCATCCGCATCGTTGAATTTGCCTGTTTCGTCGATTTTCAATCCGTTAATACCTGTACAGGCAATTGGGTTGGTTTTCGTCTTTGGTATTGCCTATCTGCTTGGTCGTCGCGAGGAAAAGCGACTTGGATTCACGCGTCTCGCCAATCCAGTACCCATACCTGAGCGCAAGCTTACATCCGACGAAATGAAGGTACGTCGTCCCCAGTATTTTTGGTTCAACGTCGGCCTTACACTATGCGTGCTGGGCACGTTGGTGGTGATGGGAGACAAAGTGCCGCCTGCAATCGTGTTTATGGTCGGGCTATGCATTGCCTTAGTGGTCAACTATCCAAATGTCGACATGCAGCGTAATCGTATAGATGCGCATGCGCGAGCCGCATTGATGATGGCGGGCATTCTACTGGCGGCGGGCGTTTTTACCGGTGTGCTGCAAGGTAGTGGCATGCTCAAGGCGATGGCTCACTCTGCAGTGGGCCTGGTACCGCAAGAGATGGCTAGCCATATCCCTTTTACGCTCGGATTCATCGCCATGCCGCTCAGCATGCTGTTTGATCCTGATTCGTTCTATTTTGGTGTATTACCGGTTGTCGCCGAAGTGGCGGGGCACCTGGGTGTGCCTGCGTTGCAGGTTGCGCAAGCAGCGCTGCTGGGACAAATGACCACGGGATTTCCCGTTAGCCCACTTACGCCTGCTACATTCCTCGTGGTCGGATTGTGTCGTATCGATCTCGCCGATCATCAGAAATTCAGCTTTCCTCTGTTGTTTGGTGCTTCGATTGTCATGACTGTCGCAGCAGTCGTACTAGGCGTTTTCCCCTTGTGAGTGTTGATAGAGAATGAGGCCATGGCTGTAACTCACGATCCGCGCCGAGTGCGCGTCGGTACGGGTGCCGGATATTCGGGTGACCGGATAGAGCCCGCTGTCGAACTGGCCGAATACGGCAAACTAGACTATCTCGTATTCGAATGTCTTGCGGAGAGAACGATCGCTCTGGCCCAGCAAATGCGGCGCAGTCACCCAGAACTGGGCTATGACCCGCTGCTTGAGGCACGCATGACGGCTGTTCTGCCTGTCGCCGCGCGCAACGGCGTGCAAATCATCTCCAACATGGGCGCTGCCAATCCGCTTGCGGCGGCGCGCAAGACAGCCCAGATCGCTCGATCATTAGACCTGGACGGCTTGAAGATCGCCGCGGTGACAGGAGATGACGTGCTAGACGTCGTACGACAGGGCGACTTCTATTTTGAGGAGTCGGGCGATAGCGTAGCATCGTACGCTGAGCGGCTGGTGTCGGCGAACGCTTATCTGGGCGCGGCGCCAATCATTGCCGCGTTGGCTGCCGGCGCGGATGTTGTGCTGACGGGACGCGTCGCCGATCCAGCGCTTTTCATCGCACCGCTGGTTCATGAGTTCGGCTGGGGCATGGATGACTGGGATAGGCTCGGGCAAGCCACCCTTATCGGGCACATGCTGGAGTGCGCGGGCCAGGTCACAGGCGGCTATTTTGCCGATCCGGGTTTCAAGGACGTGCCTCATCTTGCCAGCCTAGGATTTCCGATCGCCGAGGTTGGCGCGGATGGGGCCGCCGTCATAACGAAATTGCCCGCCGCCGGCGGTCGAGTGACTGAGGCAACATGCAAGGAGCAATTTCTTTATGAGATCCACGACCCAAGTCGCTACGTGCAGCCTGACGTCGTGGCGGATTTCACCGGGGTCCGGGTATTTGAAGAAGCGCCCGATCGTGTCCGTCTGACTGGCGGACGGGGTACGGCGCACACCGATACGCTGAAGGTCTCGGTCGGTTATCTGGATGGCTTTATCGGCGAAGGACAGATTTCGTACTGTGGTCCGGGCGCGCTGGCGCGGGCACGTGCCGCACTCGATATCGTGCGTGAGCGGCTGCAATTGACCGCCGTTGAAACCCGGGAGTTGCGGCTCGACTTGATTGGCGTGGATGCCATATCTGGACGCGCGGGCACGCGCGACAGTGAGCCATACGAAGTCCGGGCACGCGTCGCGGGACGGACCGCGTCGATTAGGGAGGCGATGCGCATCGGCAACGAGGTGGAGACGCTTTATACCAATGGTCCTGCGGGCGGCGGTGGCGTAAGCAAGACAACACGCGAGGTACTCGCCGTGCAATCGATCTTGTTGCCAAGGGCGCACGTGCACCCGACATTCGAATTCGTGGAGGCATAAGATGAAGTTGCGGGACCTAGCTCACTCGCGTACCGGTGACAAGGGAGATACGCTGAACATATCGGTCATATGCTACGACAGTCGCCACTATGAGTATCTGCGTCGGACGCTGTCGGCTGAGCGGGTGAAAGCTCACCTGCAGGACGTGGTACGGGGTGACGTCATCCGCTACGAATTGCCGAAGCTCGCGGCGTTCAACTTCGTTGCCCAACACGCGCTCGGTGGCGGCGTGACGCGATCGCTTGCGTTGGATGCACACGGTAAGTCGCTTAGCAGCGTGTTGCTCGACTTGGATCTCAAAGACCCCGAGGACGTGTAATTCGCTTCCGCGGATTACCGGCCTGCTGTAGCGCAGTCCGGGCACGGCAGCATCGCGTGTCGCCTCGTTATGTTACCTGCGCACTCGCATGATTGGTGTCCGTAATGGACAATGCACCCGTGCGATCATGCCAAGAATAGCAGTTTGTCGCCCGCCAACGTGCTGCAACGGTCCACGAGCGATTGCCGGCCGAAATAGCGTTTGCAACCGATCGTTCGGCCAAACTGCTGATATAGGCCGGCTCCCCGTTTGGGGTCGCGTCGGTGTCTGCCATGGATTGCCTCGGTCAGTCGGCCAGCCCGATGCTAGCTGCGGCGGTTTGCCGCTCGATGCCACGCAGTATCCGCCCGCCGTCGTCGTGGCAGTCTGCCGCCGCGCCTCGACGGGGGACCATGCAACCGTTAGGCCTGGCGCCGCGTGCCGCACTCGCCGCAGAACAGGTCTTCCTTGCCCATCGGCCTGTGGCATTGCGTGCACGTCGTGGCGCCGTTGTTGCCGCTCGGCGTGGGGTGCATCGCCGTGTCGCGCGCCTGCCTAGCCCGTCTCCTTGCCTCGGCGACGCGCTGCCTTAGCTTCCTTTCGGTGGCCGAGAAGTCGATGCCACTGGCGGCTTGCAGATAGATAAGGCATGTCCCGTTCACGAACGTCAAAAAGGGAATGACCAGGCCGATCGCGATCAACAGGCCGTTGCCAAAGCCGAACGACCCAAGGTATGCCATGCTATGGTGGTCTAAGCCGTTGCCGAACGCGCTGTCCATCGCATTGTCGTTCATGCCATAGCCGCCGTATCGGCCGTCAAAAGTGCCGAGCCCGCTCAATCCGTCAACGCTGCCGAAGCCACCGAGCAGGTCGAGCAGGCCACTCAACGGCCTGATGCCCGCCCCCATCGATGCCGTCGACGCGACCACCATGCCGACGCCGAGAATGCCGAACACGATGACGGATAGCGCGCCGACGAGCAACAGCAGCATGAACATTTGAATAATCATGCCAAGCAGTTGGTGACGACCTATGTGCAGCAGGCGCGCGGTAGTCTGCAGTGTCGAGTTGCCCTGCCAAATCGCAGGGGCCGCGAGCGGATAACCGACGTACCACATACCGGCGAAGGCGGCACCCGCCACGATTGCTACGATCGGATAGGCGATCGCGTACAGCAGCGGGCCAACACCAGGGATCTTGCAGACGAAGAATACGAACAGCAGCACCAGCAACAGCGCCAGCCAGCCGATGCCGAGCAGCGCGCCGACACCGACGAACCGGTGCGCGGTGAACGCAGCCTGACGCAGCGCATTGGCAAAGCCAACGCGTTCGCCCTGTGTGCCACGCATCAGGATGATGCCGACTGCCGAATAGCCGACGATCATCGCGGCGATCGTTGCAAAGATGAACGGCAAGCCAAGCATGATGCTGTGGCGCAGCATCTGCATCGTAAGCATGCCAATGAGCATCGTCGCGACGACGCAGAACGCGCACATGGCTAGCGCGCGCCAGTTCGTCACCGCTTCGGCGGCGCGCAGCAGTCCGAACTGGCCTGTTGCTAGCGTGTGGTCGGTCATGGACATCGTCAATCTCCTTTTGATTTTTAGCCGGCTTAGCGTTCAGCGGGTGTGCGGATCTGCGATTGCAGCTTAATCGGCTCGCCGGTTTTGACGGCCGTGCGTGGCGTGACCGTGGTAGTGTAGGCATCGATCTTTGCGTACGTCGGCAGGCTTGATTCGACGTTGACCTCATCGATATTCGTTGAAGCCGCGACGGGTGTACCACACTTATTGCAGAAGTACTGACGCGCGGGCAGCGTATGCCCGCAATGTCGGTAAGCTGTCCTGGCTTCTTTGTTTGGGAGGGCCATGACCGGCGTGCCGCATGTGTTGCAGAACTTCTGGCTATTGGGTAGCTCCACCTTGCAGTGGGCGCATGAAAGCATGCGTATTCCTGTTGGATGTTAGATTGACACAGCGCATGCGCGCGCGTCGATCGAGATGTGTAACGGTTTGAGAAATGCCGTGACATGGGCGTGTGCACGCTTCCTCGTTGAGGAACGTGTTTGCACGATGGTGCCACACGCCTCGAATTTTAATGGTATATTCATGTGCTCCGTGATGCAGTGGCCAAATTTAAACTGATAAACCCATGCCTTTCCATTCATTATTTTGGCGTTAGCAATTAATGAACTTGCGAAGTAAATGGCTGTGCCAAACCCAATATCGCAGTACGGTTGGTATGCACGTACGGTGCGGTATGCACGACGTGAGTCACTAGCGACGCGTCAAGCGCTCACACGTTAGTTGAAACCGTGCCGGCCGAGGCAATAGGCGAGCGGATTATCACCGCGTTTATATGACGACCACAAGAATGCACAATGTGCATATTATTTTCGGACGAAATAGTTTCGATAGGCGCGCGCCATCGACATATATCGGTGGTCAAAAATAAGACATAGCAATCGGTGTGCATCGCGTTGCACGAGACCATCGCGCGTTTTGCGAATAGCCGCTTTGTGCTGCAGGTGATTCAGCAGCAGCATGAGATGCGCAGGCTGTCCGAGCATCCATAGCACTGCCATGGTCTGGGACATGTGCCGTCGTGTACCAAACATTTGCAGATCATTGCAGCGCTGGAGCAAAACGATCTCGAATGGGCCGCTGCATTGATGCGGCGACGGGCGCAGCGTACCGGATGCGCTGTATTGCAATGGCGCCGGCACTGTTTTGATGACGCTGCTGTTAATGACAGCGTCAACATAGCGTTCGCGGGCCGGCTAGACTGGTGGTGTACGCGTCAAGAGTCGAATCAGCGGGCCAGAGACAAGTCGCTCCATACGCTCGTCAGTCAGCAGTCTGCAATATAGCGCGTAGCGTGACTCAGCAATGCGATCGATACTGGGCCCACGCGAACAATGTTTGAGCATATGACCCGTAACATGAGCGTGCCGCCGGAAAAAGTGCTTCTCCCTGGCTACTCAATGGGCGCACCGATTGTGGCGCATCTGCTCGACCAAGTGCGCTTGAGCGGCCACGAGGTAGCTGGGTTCATGCTTGACCGGCCGATGCCCAGCACATCGCTGGGCAGGCGGCGGCCTTAACGCGCTGTAGCCGGCCGCGCAGGTAGCGATTCCGATCGCAAAATGATGGCGCACCGGGCTGTGCAAGCGCAATGATGGCGCACAAGGTCGGATAAGCGCGTGGCAGCTCGCTGTGCGCGGGCATGTCATCACGGCGTTTCGGACCGCGTTGCCCGCCCGCCGGTGATCGACCGGCGCGCCGCATAGGCAAGCAGCGCAGCCGTTGCGGTATTGAACACGAACAGGCCCCCCGGTCCAAGCACGGTCATCGCCATGGATGCAATCGTCGGCCCCGACAGTCCGCCGATCGAAAACAGAATCAACAGCGTTGCACTGATCGCAATGCGCCGGTTTGCGTCGATATGATCGTTCACATAGGAGACAATGAGCCCATAAAGCGTGAACGCCGCGGCGACATACACGAGCGTCGCGATGCCGACAAACCAGTGCACGCGCACGATGATCAACGAGGCACTAAGGGTGGTGGCCAGCACCGCGAGGTAGAACACTAGCACGCGGCGCTCGATGCGGTCCGATAGTTTGCCGATTGGCCATTGCGACAGCAATGCGCCGATCAGCACGATGCCCATGAAGTGCGACAGCTCGCTAACCGAGAAGCCGATGCCAGTCAGGAACACCGGGGTCATCGAATAAAATGCACCGGACAGCAACCCGGCGCAGATGCAACCGGGAATCGCCAATGGCGTGTCGCGCCACAAGTCGGCGGCATTGCCAATCCATGACCGAGGGCGGCGCAGGCCGGCCCGGTCCTCGAATACGTGTACTGGCCAACCCTCCAGTAGCGTGACGGGCAGGATGGCGCCGACAAACAGCGCACCGACGATCAGCAGGTTGCGCCCGCCGGATGCGCCGGCTATGTCCAGCAGGAACTGCCCCGCGCCGACGCCCAGGTACGTGATCGCCAGGTACGCCGAGAATACCCGGCCGCGCATCGCATTCGGGACCGCGCCGTTGAGCCAGCTCTCGACGCACGCGTAGATACCCATGAATGCAACACCGCTGCAAAAGCGCAGTGCGCCGCCGATCCACGGCGAGTCGAACGTGCCGAATGCGAGCGCGGTCAGCGCAGCGCCGGCCGAAAACGCGACGAATGCGCGATGTTGGCCGATGCGCTCGATCAGACGGCTGTTGGTCACGGCCCCAGCGACAAATCCCACGTAGTAGCACGACTGCACGAGCCCGACTGCGACCGTCGACAGTCCCGCATGCAACATCCGAATCGGAATCAGCGTTGTGAACAGCCCGTTGCCGACCATCAGCACCGCATACGCGGCGAGCAAGCCGGATAGCGAACGGAACAACGCACCGGTTAGATCCGGTTGGACGGTGGGGCGCGGCAGGTCGTGCCATTGACGCGCGGCTGCCTCGGAGGGCGGCGGCGCGGGTGGGGGTTCCAGCGGAACATCCTGCGCCGGATCGTCTGGCGGATTCGGCAGTGTGCTCGACGCTGGCTTTGCCGGTGGCTCGGCCAGCGCCGCGTCTGCGGTTGCCGCCCCGGGCATTGCCGTCGCCATGTTGGGATTGAGTCGTGGATCGTTCATCCCCGGCCTCCGTTGGAGCACAAACGTAATAAGCAAAATGACGGCTGAGGCGGAGCAGCGTTGTGCAGCATGAATACAGGACAATCGATCAACAGAAACGGCCGCGTGTACATCACGGCAGGGCGGCACGGCACACGCGGTGCCGTGGCAAAGCGGGTGCCGCTATACCCAGCGGGCATGGAAAGTGCCGGGTTTGTCGATGCGTTCAAACGTATGGGCGCCGAAGAAGTCGCGCTGCGCTTGGATCAAGTTGGCCGGCAATGTTTCGGCGCGGTACGCGTCGAAATACGCGATCGCTGACGCAAACGCCGGCACCGGCACGCCGGCTTGCACAGCCGCCACCACGACCTCGCGCAGCGCTGCCTGGTATTGCGCGGCGATATCGCGGAAATATGGCGCGAGCAACAGGTTGACCAGCGTCGGATTCTGCGCATACGCGTCGGTGATCTTTTGCAGGAAGCGCGCGCGGATGATGCAGCCGGCGCGGAAAATGCGCGCGATCGTGCCATATGGCAAATCCCATCCATACTCATCGGACGCGGCACGCAATTGCGCGAACCCTTGCGCGTACGAAATCACCTTGCTTAAATACAGCGCGCGCCGGACTGCCTCGATGAACGGCTCGCGCGTGCCCGTCAGGGTGCGCGGCGACGGGCCACTCAGTTGACGGCTGGCCGTCACCCGCTCGGATTTGAGCGAGGAGAGCAAGCGGGCGAACACCGACTCGGTAATCAACTGCAAGGGCACGCCCAAGTCCAGCGCATTCTGGCTGGTCCATTTGCCGGTGCCTTTTTGCGCGGCGCGGTCGAGCACGACATCGACCAGATCCTGGCCGGTCTCATCATCCTTGCGCGCGAAGATCTTCGACGTGATGTCGATCAGGTAGCTGTCAAGCTCGCCTTCGTTCCACTGCGCGTACACGTCGCGCAATTGCGCGTTGGACAAACCTGCAACATGCTTGAGTAAGGCATAGCTTTCGGCGATCAACTGCATGTCGCCGTACTCGATGCCGTTATGGACCATCTTCACATAGTGGCCGGCGCCGTCTGGTCCCATGTACGCGACACATGGCTCGCCGTCATCGGCACGCGCGGCAATGCGCATGAAGATCGGTTCGACACGCTCGTATGCGTCACGTGGCCCGCCCGGCATAATCGACGGGCCGTACAGCGCGCCTTCTTCGCCACCCGACACGCCGGTGCCGATAAAATGCAGGCCGGCGTCGGCCAGTTCACGGTGGCGGCGCATCGTGTCGGTGAAATGGGTATTGCCGCCGTCGATCAGTACGTCCCCCCGTTCCAGCAGCGGCTTGAGCGCAGCAATGGTGGCGTCGGTCGGCGTGCCGGCCTTGACCATTAGCAGGATACGTCGCGGCGTTTCGAGCGATTCAACAAACGCTTCCAATGTATCAGTCGGGACCAACTTGCGATCCGGGAAGGCGGTGATCAACGCGTCAGTGCGCTCACGTGTGCGGTTGTAGACCGATACCGCATAGCCGCGGCTTTCGATGTTCAATGCCAGATTGCGACCTATGACCGCGAGTCCGATCACGCCAATGGCCTGCTTGCCCATGTTGCAGCTCCGAACGCATTGCAAGTCTTTGATTGTCGCATCTTCGCACAACTTGCGCGGACCGGTTAGATCCTCAGAGCAGTAACGATTTCGATCCGCGGCTAAGTAATTGCGACATCACGGCACTGTCAACCGGGCGGTAGTAAAAATTGCCGATCATCTCGAAGCATTCGTGACGCCTGAAAAACTCGAATTGCTCGAAGCTGTTAACACCATGGACGGCGATCTTGAGGCCGGTGGAGTGTGCATGTGCCACCAGCAGCCTGGCGAGTGTCTCGCCGGTGCGTGCTTTGGCCGATGGCGAGACCAACTCGCCATCGAGCTTGATCCGGTCCAGTTGCAGTGTAGCCAGGTGCTCGTCGCCCTGTGCGCGAAAACGCACGTCCGTAACCGTGCTCTGGACCTGCAGCGCATGCAGCGCGGATAGCGCCGCATCGGCATGGGCCAGGTCCTCGAGCAGGGCCGTTTCCGCGATGTCCAGCTCTAGGTAGCGTCCATGTAACTGCGCCTGCTGCAAGATCGCTCCCACGCGCTGCGCCACGTCCTGCATGCGAAATAGCGCGGCGGGCATCGGCACTGCAACACGGATCGGGGACAGTCCGGCCTGCTGCCACTTGTAATTTTGCTGGCAGGCCTGGCGCAGCATCCACTCGCCGACCTCGACCGCGATCTCGCTGTCGTGCGCGGCGCTCAGCAAGGCCGATTGGGCGACCGGCTTGCCGTCCGGGTTCGGCCAATACAGCGATACGACGGCCCCTGCTATCCAGCCGCTGGTCAGATCGACCTGGGGCTGATAGCGTAGGCGGAACGTGTTGTCGCGTATCGCCTGTTCCAGACTCTCCTTGAGTGTCATTGATGCATTGAGACTGGCGTTCATACCGTCCGTGGCATAGAAGAGGACGCCGTTCCAGGCTAGAATGGATTTTCGTCGTCGTGTAAAAAGTACCCGGTCGATACGGTCTCAAGTTGACTCGTATCGGTAGTTCGCGTACAGCGTGAGGGTTCACGCCGACTAGACGGCCCTCAATATAGCGACTTTTCGGGCGGACGAATATTAAGGATTGTCAGAGCATAAGCGTCGCGCGACGTCCGGGTAACCGACCGGACGTTGCTCATGCAAGGTATGTGCCCATGGCCCACCAGGGCGACGGGCCGCTGCGTCTACGCGTCGGCGTGGCGGTTCAGGCTCGCGAAGGTGGCGCCTTTGTCCGCGAGTTCAACGAGCAACGGCGACGGTTGCCAGAACAACGGATCTTGACACGCGAATTCTCGGATATCAGCGAGCACGTTCGCCAGGCCTCGCGTGTCGGCGTAGTGCATCGGGCCGCCGTGATAGCGCGGAAATCCGTAACCGTGCACGAGCACGACATCGACATCGAGCGGCCGCAATGCAATGTGCTCATGCACGACGTTGGCGCCCTCGTTGACCATGGCGGCCAAATAGCGGCGCACGATTTCCTCGTCGGTGAATTCGCGTGGCGTTATCCCGGCCCGCTGCCGCTCGGACGCGATGATTGCCTCGACCTCGGGATCGGGTATGCCGGTGCGTTGGCCCGACTCATACAAGTAATAGCCGCGACCGGTTTTCTGGCCGAACCAGCCCCGTTCGCACAGGCGGTCCGGAATCTGCACGTAGCGGGCGCGCGGATCGCGCGTAGCCGCACGGCGCTTGCGGGCGGCCCAGCCGATATCGCCGCCGGCCAGATCGCTGACTTGGTAGGGGCCCATCGGAAAGCCGAAATCGCGGATCGCGCGATCGATCTGGTACGGCGAGGCGCCGTCCTCCATCATCGCATCGGCGGCAGCGCGATACACGGCCAACAGCCGGTTGCCAATGAAACCATCGCACACCCCGGCTCGCACGGGCGTCTTGCGCAGGCGCTTGGCAAACTCGAACGCTGTGGCCACGACGTCGGCATCCACCTTGGCCGGCACAACAACCTCGAGCAGCTTCATCACGTTGGCCGGCGAAAAGAAGTGCAGTCCGATCACGTCGCTCGCACGCTCCTCGGTGCTGGAGGCGATCTCGTCGATGTCCAAATAGGACGTGTTGGTCGCCAGCACGGTGCCGCGCTGGCAGACGCGGTCCAGCTGCGCAAAAACAGCTTTCTTCACCGCGAGATCCTCGAATACCGCTTCGATGACCAGATCCACGTTGGCCAACGCATCATACGATGTGCTGCCGCTGAGCCGGGACAGCGTGACGGCACTGGCCGACACGCTCAGCTTACCCTTGGCAACCAGCCCGTCGTAGACCCGTTGCACGTGGGCCCGCCCGCGTGCCAGCGACGCATCGTCGCGTTCGATCAGGGTCACTGGAAAGCCCGCATCGAGCGCGGCTACCGCGATGCCGGCGCCCATCGTGCCGCCGCCAACCACGCCAACCGTGTCGATCGTGCGCGGCGAGGCATGCTGGCTCTCCGGTGTCTTGGCGGCTTCGCGCTCGGCAAAGAACGCGTGCACGAGCCCCGCGCGCTGCGGGCTGTCAAGGCATTGCAGGAATGCCTGGCGCTCAAACTTCATGCCTTCGTTGAACGGTAAATCGATAGCTGCTTCGATCGCCTCGACGATTTTCAGCGGCGAGAACAGCCCACGCGAGCGGCGCACGACGTCGGCGCGGGCGGCCTGTACGGCTGCATGGCTTGCGTCGCGATCGGCGAGCGCCTTGGCGGAACGGGTCGGACGTGTTCCGGCGCGCGAGGCCAGCAGCGCCTGCACATAGGCCAGGCCTTCCGCTCGCGTGTCGTCGCTCTGGCTGATGCGGTCCAGTAGGCCGAGCTGGAGTGCTTCGTCGATATCGACATGGCGTCCGCTCAATGCCAGATCGAGCGCGGCACGTGCGCCGATCAGTCGCGGTGTGCGTTGCGTGCCACCGGCCCCCGGCATGAGGCCGAGCTGCACTTCCGGTAAGCCGAACTTCGCGCCGGGCGTGGCGATCCGGTAGTGTGCGGACAGCGCGATTTCTAAACCGCCCCCCAGCGCCGCGCCGTGAATCGCGGCGACCACGGGCTTGCGGCACGATTCAATGCGCTGGCACACTTCCGGCAGCGACGGCGGCAATGGCGGCTTGCCGAACTCGCGGATGTCGGCGCCGGCGATGAAGTTGCGGCCTGCGCCGAGCAGCAACACCGCTGCGACCTCGTCGCAGCCCTCAGCGGCATCGATCGCGTTGATCAGGCCTTGGCGCACCGCAACCCCAAGTGCATTAACCGGCGGATGGTCAATCGTGACAACCAGAACCTCACCGTGTCGTTCATGGCTCACGGGTTGGGTCGGAGAGGGAGCGAGGGTCATGGGGCGTGTTTCCGGAATAGAGGAGCGCGCGGCGCACTTCGCCGGCTGATTGTCCAATCGATAACCTGTATTGACAATTACAACGATGGTTGACAGAGTGTCAAAAAATTTTGAACTATTGCGTGATGGCGCCGTGCGTCATGCCTTATGCGCTGCGAAGCGCGTGCAACCATGCACCTGAACCTCTTACGTTGCTGGTCGAAATCCTCGAATCCGGCAATCTCAGCGAGGCCGCGCGTCGGCTGAAGATGTCGCGTGCGAACGTAAGCTACCACTTGAACCAGCTGGAGCTTGCGGTCGGGCTGGCACTGCGGCGTCGGACCACGTGGTAGCGGGAGCCGACCGAGGTGGGGCGTGGGGCTACGGTTGGACGAGCAGGGTCGCAAGATCCGCAATGAGCTGCTGGTCGCGCAGGAATCGGTGTCCACCCTCGGCAAGACGCTGCAGGGGTGCGTGCGGCTGTCGGTGCCCAGTGGTGATGGCCAGATGGTGATGGCGCGCTGGCTGATCGAATTCAAGCGTTGCTACCCAGGCATCGTGCTCGACTACGTGGTGCAGAACGACATCCGGCGCGGCGATGTAGTGACCGCGCTGGACCCCTGGCGGTTGAGCATCTTTGGCACGCGGAGGGTAATGCTGTATAGGCCAGAGCGGCATCATACCCGTGCGGCCGCGACTTTCATCGATTTCATGCTCGAGCGTGTGAGGCAAGCGCAACCGGCTACCATCGCGTTGACCGAGGCGACGTAACGCGTAGTACGGCATCACGTGGCGTGAGATGGCACCGCGTGGTTGTGACGGACGGGCTATTGCGCCCCACGGCGCAAGCGTGCTGGCCCTGCGCGGGCTGTGCGCGCGTGATGGTGGAGCAAGGAGACGAACAGCGCTTCATCGGCCTTCAGGCGCCGGTGCTGGCGCAGCGGCTCAAGTGTGGCAAGCGTACCTGTTTCGAAAGCGTCAAGCACTACCGGATGGATATAGCATTTACGGCATACGGCAGGCGTATTGCGCAGCAGATCGGCGACCTGCCGGACCGTGTCGACCACATGCCGGCGCGCGCGCGTGAGATTGCACGGCGGAATTTGGCGCAACGCGCCAAGTGCAAGGACGCTACCCGCCCACGTTCTGTAGTCCTTGGCAGTGAACCCTGTTCCGCTTATCTCGCGCAGGTACGCATTAATGTCGGTCGAGCCAATAGCGTGCCGCTCGCCGTGCTCGTCGACATACTGGAATAGTTCATGGCCAGGTAAGTCTAGGCAGCGTCGCACGATGCGCACGATACGTGGGTCGTCGATGTCGACGTCGTGCTCGACGCCGCTCTTGCCACGAAACCGCAGTCGCATGCGGTCGGTGTCGAGCGCCAGGTGTTGCTTGCGCAGAGTCGTTAAGCCGTAGGACCGGTTCTCGCGCGCGTATTCGGGGCTGCCAATCCGCACCAGCGTACGATCGAGCAGCCGTACCAGCGCCGCGGCCACTTTTTCGCGCGGCATCCCCGGGCGCTGTAGGTCCCGCGTCACACGCGCGCGGATCTTCGGCAACGCGCGCGCAAAGTCGGCCATCCGTGCGTATTTGTGTGTGTCGCGCATCATGCGCCACGCGGCGTGATAGCGGTATTGCTTACGCCCGCGCGCGTCGCGGCCGGTAGCTTGCAAGTGACCGTATGGGTCCGGGCAGATCCACACGTCGGTATACGCGGGCGGTATCGCCAACGTATTGATGCGCTCGATGCGCGCGCGATCGCGAATGCGCGTGCCCCGTGTGTCGAAGTACACGAACCGGCCGTTAACCGCACGGCGCGTATAGCCGCGCTGCGTGTCGCTCACGTAGCGTAACTGCTCGCACGCATCGGCATCGGGCGCGGGGCGTCGTCGGCGGCGCGGGGTCGCTCGTGTTGCGGTCGGGGCCGGGGAGTTAGGCATGGTGTTGTACGGCAGCAGCGAAGAGCACGCGGCACTTCGCAAGCTGCGTGCCTGTCTTGCTCTGTGCTGGGAATGCGGTTTGCTAGGGTATTGGCAGGATGCGCTGGCACCGGCAACCTGGACGGGTACGGCGTTGAGAACGATGCCGTTGGGCGTTTCAAAATAATGCGGGCGGCACGGGTGTCGGGATCGGTAGCGCGCCGGGCATCGGTAATGGTGCCGGCGGTGCGGCAAGTGGTCTGCCACGCGGGCGCGGGACGGAAGCTGGCTTGTACTGAGCTTGACCAACATGGTTGTTAGATTGAGGAGCACGACAGATGGAACGAAAGTCAAATGACGCACCGACGAAGCCTGGTAATACACAATCCTCCCAACCGGCAGGCGCGCCACGGCAGCGCCCCGACGTGCCGACCGCAGCGGATCGCCGGCTCTCCGAAGCGCAGAAGGCGACGATGAGGGGGCATCCGCCCGCACCGACCAAGGCAGGTCATGAGCCGCTGCCTGATCCGCATGACGTAGGGGAAGACGCGTGAGCGAGCGTGGGCAGTAGCGCGCCAAATACTTACAGCGCAACACATGCTGTCATCGCTTGCCCGCTCGGTTCTTGAGTCTCCTGAGAATTCTATAGATACTAACCTTTTACAAAAAACCCGTTTTGCAATCGAGTTTAAGGAATTTTCCGGATAAACGAAGTATGTTGGTTCAGTCGCCGGTTAACGTGGCACACTTCTGAACCAAGGCACACTGTCCTGGATTCGTGCCCGGGCCGGCTCGGAGAACTGGTTGGCTTCCATAAAGTGGGTGATTTCACTTCTCGCTATATTCCATTGACGATCGTCTAAGTTATTTAGCGAACCCTCGAACCGAAGTCTGCTAAGCACATCGTATAAGGCGGCCTCGCCCGCGCCATTCAATAGACTCAAGCCCTGCTGCCAGACCCACTTTACCAGTGCATCGTCTAAACTGTAGGCACACGTTAGTAGGCCGAGTGCGACCTGCGCACGCTGCGCTGGCAGTACGCGCAGCAATGCCGGCTCTAGCAACTGAAGTTCGTGTGCGTGATGCTCGCTGGGTAAATCCGTCAACCCCTTTGGAAGATCGCGTAGCGCAACGCTCAACTGCTCGTCAGGCAGCGACAGCGCCACATCACGTAGCTGGGTGTACTGTGCGAGCCGCTCCGCGTACGGCAAAACCCATATGGCACTGGCTAACCTGCCAACCGGTGCGCCTTGATGAGAAGGCGGCAGCTGCAACGCGTGTTCGCGTAACACCGCATACAGCCCAGGGAGGCGGTCGTCGCTTCCACCAAAGTGATCATTCGCAGACACAATACTGGGATCAGCTCCGCTTGCTCGGACACCCTTAAGGACGCAAGCCGAGCCACGAGCGCTTGATAACGCTCGACAAACTCAGCTGAGCCAACACAACAACGAATCCAAACTGTCAGCGAGTTCCGTCCAGACATTATCCTCCTCGGGCGCACGCCGCTGCGCCATTGCGTAAGCGAAGTCGAATAATTCATCGCGATGGCTCCAATGAAAATCGCACAATGAGTGCAACAACAGCGCTTTCTGTATCTGCACGCCATCCTTCGGAATACGCTGTGCCGCCGCGTACACGCGCTTGAAGGCTTCGCCACGCTGGCGATACGGCAACGCTTCCAACCGCTGGCGCAGCGCGTCAAGCGGCTCGACGTGCTGCGCCGGATCGGCGAGCGTGCCATCCATTTCATTGAGCAGATGGTTGACTGACGCGAGACTGACGGCTTGGTTGGCTCGTTGCCAGTAGCGG
>NZ_JADBGL010000012.1:0-98921 GCF_037389205.1 Mycetohabitans sp. B46 | reverse complement strand
GCATATTCCTGCCACCAGCCAGCGCCGGGCAGCGCGGCAACGCCGCGAACGCTAGCGACCATTTGCACCATGATGTCGGTGGTCTCGATTGTCTTGTGACGCTTGGGCCGCACGCCGGCCGGCACTAGAAAATTGCGCATACACGTCGAGCCGGTCGATATCAACCGGATAGGTAATCAGCACTTCGCCGGTCAACTGCGCCGGCTCGACGTGCGTGCCACGTGTCAGTGCATGTCCGCGCTGGACCACCAGCACCTGCTCGTAGTCGAACACCGGCTCGAAGCGCAGGCCCGCGCGGTGCAACGGATCAGGCGTGACTAGGATGTCGATGTCATAGACGAACAACGCACCAATGCCGCCGAACTGGAACTTCTGCTTCACATCCACATCGACGTCCGGCCATTGTGCCAGGTACGGCGACACGACCTTCAGCAACCATTGGTAGCAAGGGTGGCACTCCATCCCGATGCGCAGCGTGCCACGCTCGCCCTGCGCGTACTGTGCCAAACGCGCCTGCGCGTGCTCCAGCTGCGGTAGTACGCGATTGGCGACCGAGAGCAGGTATTCGCCCGCTTGCGTCAGCCGCAATTTGCGGCCTTCGCGCCGCCAAACCGCCGTACCCAGCAACTGCTCCATTTTCTTGACCGTGTGGCTCAGCGCCGACTGGGTCAGGCACAACACCTCAGCGGCAGCGGTCAATGAACCCCGCCGGTCAACCTCGCGCACGATCGCCAGGTGAATACGCTCGAGCATAGCGAAGTATGAGAATAATTAATGTGACAATGAAATAATGCCACTTTTTTTCATATATCCCAACCCCTATGATCGATGCACGCTTGACTCCACCTCTATCAAACCATGGCTATCACGCACAATCTGGGCTTTCCGCGCATCGGCGCAAAGCGGGAATTGAAATTCGCCCTTGAGTCTTACTGGAAGGGACAGTCTTCGCTGGACGAACTGAAGGCAGCGGGCGCTCAACTGCGCCAACAGCACTGGGCCAACCAGGCAAAATTGGACTGGTCACCGGTGGGTGATTTCGCGTTCTATGACCAGGTGCTTGACATGAGCTTCACGCTCGGCAACCTGCCCGAGCGGGTACGCGACCTGGACGGTGATTCGCTGGACAACTACTTCCGGATCGCGCGCGGGCGTTCGGCCACGGACGGCTCATGCAGCTGCGGCGTGCAGGCCGGCGAGATGACCAAATGGTTCGATACCAACTATCACTACATCGTGCCGGAATTAAGCGCGTCCACGGCTTTTTCCCTCGACGCGTCGCGCCTGCTCGGCGAGCTTGAACAGGCACGCCGCCTTGGCGTGAAAGCCAAGCCAGTGATCATCGGGCCGCTGACGTATCTATGGCTCGGCAAGGCTAAGGACGACTCGGACAAACTCGCGTTGCTGCCGCGACTGCTGCCGGTCTATGCGCAATTGCTGGCCGAGCTCGCCGCGTGCGGTGCCGAATGGGTGCAGATTGACGAACCGATTCTCGTCACCGAGCTCGATCCGCAGTGGCAGCAAGCATTCGTGCACGCCTACGACACACTGCGCACCGATCGCGTTAAGCTGCTGCTAGCCACCTACTTCGGGCAATTGCAGGAGAACCTGCCGCTTGCATGCGGATTGCCCGTGCAGGGCCTGCACGTGGATACACTCAATGCGCGCGATGAAGTCTCCGACGTCATCGCGCGGCTGCCGGCCGACCGCGTGCTATCGCTCGGCGTCGTCAACGGCCGCAATATCTGGAAGACTGATCTCGTCGCAACACTCAACTGGCTCGAGCCGATCCACCGCCAACTCGGCCAGCGGCTCTGGCTCGCGCCGTCGTGCTCCCTGCTGCACGTGCCGGTAGACCTGGCTAGTGAGCACGAGCTGGACGCGGAACTCCGTTCATGGCTTGCGTTCGCGCTGCAAAAACTGGACGAACTACATGTGCTGGCTACGGCACTGAACAACGGCAGGCAGGCCGTGGAGGCTGAGCTGCGGGACAACCAAGCCGCCATCGCGGCGCGCAAGGTTTCGGCGCGCGTGCATAACCCTGCCGTCAAGGCGGCGCTTGCGCGCATCGACGCCGGCATGGAACGCCGCACGAACCCCTATCCGGCGCGCGCGCCCAAGCAACACGCGCAGTTGCAACTGCCGCCATATCCGACCACGACCATCGGCTCGTTTCCGCAAACCGAAGAAATCCGCCAGGCGCGCAGCCGTTTCCGCCGCGGCGAACTGGACGAGGCGGGCTACCACGCGACCATGCGTGAGCAGATCGCACGCAGCGTGCGCGAGCAGGAGGCGCTGGGACTCGACGTGCTCGTGCATGGCGAGGCCGAGCGTAACGACATGGTCGAGTATTTCGGCGAGCAACTCGAAGGCTATGCGTTTAGCCAGTTCGGCTGGGTACAGTCGTATGGCTCGCGGTGCGTAAAACCGCCGATCATGTTCGGTGACATCCGCCGACCGAAGCCGATGACGGTCGAATGGATCCAATATGCGCAATCGCTGACGCACAAGCCGATGAAAGGCATGTTGACTGGGCCCGTGACGATCTTGAACTGGTCGTTCGTGCGCGATGACCAGCCGCGTGCCGTGTCCTGCCAGCAGCTTGCGCTAGCGATCCGCGAAGAGGTGCTCGATCTGGAGCGGGCGGGCGTGCGCGTGATTCAGATTGACGAAGCGGCCTTGCGCGAAGGCTTGCCGCTGCGCAAGTCGCAATGGCATGCGTACCTGCAGTGGGCGGTCGGCGCGTTCCGCATCGCGGCCAACGGCGTGCGCGACGACACGCAGATCCACACGCACATGTGCTATTCGGAGTTCAACGACATCATCGCGTCAATTGCGGATATGGATGCAGATGTCATCACCATCGAAACCTCGCGCTCAGACATGGAACTGCTCGATGCGTTCGATCACTTTAACTATCCGAATGAGATCGGACCGGGCGTGTATGACATCCACTCACCGAACATCCCGACGCAGGAGCACATCATCCAGTTGATGCGCAAGGCGGCCGAGCGTATCCCAGCTGAGCGCCTGTGGGTCAATCCGGACTGCGGGCTGAAGACGCGCGCATGGGCAGAAGTCATCCCGGCGCTGCGCAACATGGTGGCCGCCGCGCAGACGTTGCGCGGCACCGCATAGTACGCGCTCAGCAGCCTCGGACCGCGAGGCGCCACAGCGACGTCACCTCACGGGCCCGCGCCGCATGCAACGGATCCGCGGCGTCCGACGCTTTGGGGTGACGCGGCCGGATATCGGCGCGGTCGAGCACCTGCAAGCCGGCCGCGTCGATCATCGCAAGGAAAGCTTCGCGTGGACGCAAGCCAAGGTGCTCAGCCAGGTCCGACATGATCAGCCAACCCTCGCCGCCGGGGGCCAAATGCGCCGGCAAACCGGCGAGGAATCCTCGTAGCATGCGGCTGTCCGGATCGAACACGGCATGCTCGATCGATGCGCTCGGGCGCGCCGGCACCCACGGCGGGTTGCAGACCACCAGCGGCGCGCGGTGCGATAACGGAAAAAGATCCGCCAGCATGACCTCCACTTGCGCGGACAGCCCCAGCCGCGCAACATTCTCGCGTGCACACTCCAGCGCGCGCGAATCGACGTCCGTCGCGATCACGCGCCGCACACCGCGCCGGGCCAACAATGCGGCGATCACGCCGGTGCCGGTGCCGATGTCGAAAGCAAGCGCATCGGCCCCCTCGGGCAACGGCGCCTGCGCTATCAGGTCCAGGTATTCGCCGCGTACGGGCGAGAACACGCCATAGTGCGGATAGATCCGGTCGCCACCGAGCGCGTCGATGACCACGCCCTTGCGATGCCACTCGAACGCGCCGACCATCCCCAGCAACTCGCGCAGCGAAACGACGCTTGCCGCGTCGCCGCCGGGCGGCGGCCCGTATGCGTGCGCGCATGCACCACTCAGGTCCGGAGCACGGCGCAGCGGTATCCGGTAATGCGCGTCGAGTGGCACCAGCAGCATCGCCAGCGTGCGGGCCCGCTGCGCTTGCGCCAGCCGATGCAGATTGAACGTTTCCTGTGGCGTCACACCGCGCTTGGGCCGACGGCGCTCGATGCGCCGCGCGATGGCCCGCAACAGCTGCCGCGCGTTATTGAAGTCGCCCCGCCACAAGATCGCGGTTCCTTCGCATGCCAGGCGATAGGCGTGATCGGCGCTAACCGTGTCGTCGGCCGGCACAACACGCCGAGGCGGCGGCAGCCCGGCGTGCGAGCGCCAGCGCGCGTGGTGGGTCTGGCCACCCTCGGTCCAGTGCAGCATCGAGCACTCCAGCCCGTTCATCGTGTCACCCGGGCCCTGGGGAGTAACGCGGCCCACCTCAATGCGCCGGCGCCGAGGCGGGCCGAAGCTCGCACTGTACGTCCAGCTTGCCGGCGGCGCCAAAATCGAGCGTCAACGGGATCGTCGTGCCAACTTTCAGCGCGCGCTTGGGCTGTTCGAGCATCACGTGATAACCGCCCGGTGCAAACTGCAGCGTACCGTGGGCCGGCACGCCAACCGCATCGACATGGACCATCCGCGACATACTGCCGTTGCTCCGCGTCTGGTGCATCATGACCATGCCAAAGGCCGGCGTATCGACGTCCTGTAGCGAAACCGGCTTGTCTGCATCGTTTTTTATCGTGAAATAGGCGGATGACGGCAGGGTCGTCGGCATCGTGCGCACCCAACAGCCACTCACCTGCACCCCCGCCGGCCCAGTGGCCTGTGCGGCGGCGGGCGCGCCGGCACCCAGCATGGCAAACAGCGCCGCAGTGGCGCCTATCAGAGACTTGACCTGCATTCCTACCTCCGGAATCGAACGGCGAAAAATCGAACAGCACCGCAGCATTATGCCAATGTCACGGCCAGATAGACCGCATAGAGCACGCCGTTGAACAGCAGCGCCCAGACTGGCAGGCCACGACCGCGCGACAGCACGCGGCACCACGCTGCCGCGACCACAGTGATCGCGATGCCGGTCAGCACCTCGATGCGCGGCTCCCATGGCGTCAGCATGATACCCAGCGCCGGCAGCAGCGTACCCTGGAACACCATTGCACCGGTGAGGTTCCCAAATGCGAGCGTGTCTTTGCCGCGCCGCACCCACAAGATGCTGTTGATCTTCTCGGGCAACTCCGTGGCGATCGGGATGATCAGCAACGACAACAGCAGCGGCGACACGCCCAGTAGCTGGGAGACCCCATCCACGCCATGGATGAATCCCTTCGCGCCGCCGACCAGCAAGGCCAGCGCGATGGCCAGCTGCAGCACGATCGTCACGAGCCGGGTCGGGACACCAAAGCGCGACAGATGCATGACGCCCGGCGCCTCAGTGCCGTGCCCGCCGGCCACCAACGCTTGCGATGCACGCAATGTCGCGTACACGTAGCGCAGATACACGCACACGAGCGCGGCGCTCAATCCTGCCCGCACCAGCACGTTCGTATGTGGCACGTACATCGCGGCGGCCGATAGCGCAAACGCAAACAGGAAATAGTTGAGATCGCGGTTGATGCCGCCGACCTCCGGCCGTATCCGTCCGCAGAGCCCGCGCTGGCGCAGCACCGCAACGGCCATCAGGCACGTGGATAGCGTCGCGAGCATCAGCGGTGCACCTAGAATCGCGCCCACGCCGATTTCCTCGTTGAGCCGCTCGCCGCGTCCCGACACAATAGCGATCAGCGGAATCGACGTCTCGGGCAGCGCGGTGCCGACCGCCGCGAACAATGAGCCGGTCACGCCCTCGGATAGCTTCATCCGCTCGCCCAGGTGCTCCAGCGCGTTCGTCAACCATTCGGCGGCGACCAGGATCACCGCAAGCATCAGCATGAGTTCGAGCACGAGCCAAGTCATGCGCACTCTCCCGTCGCAACGGGCGGCATGGCCAAACGGGCAGGCGGGTAGGGGGAACGGGGATGTTGCATGCTATCTCCACGGTCGGACACATGAACCATGACGCGGCGCGACGGTCCGACCAGGACGAGGCGCGGCGTCGATGGTCTGGCCAAACCCGCGTGGGCCGAGCGCGCCACGGCATGAGCCGGAGACTGTTGGCGCGATCTTCCTGGCGTGCTGGCATCGGACTCGCGCGGCGCGGCCACTCGGGCCGACCGCCGCATCGCATCCGCGACCCGGCAATGCAGGAAAGGCTACTCCCCAAAGACCTGCGCATTCTAACCGACACGCGGCGGCTCGCATAGAATGCTAAGCAGCACCGCGTACCCGCTAGCCCTTATCCGAGACACTGCTAAACATGGCGCGCATCATTCCCGACGACTGGAAACACTTGGACGCAGCAGGCGCCGCAGCCCGCGAGCGCGAGACGTTGACCACGCTGGCCAAGCATCTGCCGGACGGCTACACGGTCTATCACGGCGTGCATTGGACCCGCGTGAACCAGGGCTTCTCGGTATTCGGCGAAGCGGACTTCGTCGTGGTGGGGCCGTCGGGACGCCTGATGGTGATCGAGCAGAAGTCGGGGTTCCTGCGCGAGACGTCTACAGGCCTGGTCAAAGTCTACCTGCAGAAGGAGCGCAATGTCGCGGTCCAGTTGGCCCGCACGATCGAAGGCCTGCATCGGCGCTTCACCGCGGCGTTTGGCGCCGGCACCTATTGCATCGAGGCGCTGCTGTATTGCCCAGACTACATCGTGCGAGACCCAGGCATTGCCGGCGTCGCCCCAGAGCGCATCGTCGACGCGACGCGCAAGGACCAACTCGCCGCGGTCATCCAGCACGCGTTGCCGCCCGACGAGGCCCCATTCGACTGTGCTGCCAAGCTGCATCATTTCCTGTCCGATCACCTTGCGCTCACGCCGGATGCCAGCGCACTGGTCGGGCAGGCGGATACGCTGGTCACGCGACTCTCCGGCGGCCTGGCCGAATGGGCACGGCGCCTGTCGTTCGAGCCGTTCAGGCTGCGCGTAACCGGCACGGCGGGCTCAGGCAAGACGCAATTGGCGATTCAGGTGATGAAGGATGCGCTCGCACAGGGCCGGCGTGCGCTGTACGTCTGCTTCAACCGGCCACTGGCGGACCACATCGCGCGCGTCGCGCCGTCGGGCGCGAAGGTCGCGACCTACCACCAGTTGTGTGACTGGGTCGTGCGCGACAGCGGGCAGGAGCCGGACTTTGCATCACCGGATGTCTTCGGCTGGCTCGACGCACGCTTTGCCGACGTGCCCCCCAGTGATGCGTGGCGCTTTGACGTGCTGATCGTCGACGAGGGACAGGACTTTCGCGCGCACTGGGTCGCCGCGCTGCAACGGCTGCTGGCACCGGGCGGCGCATGGTGGTGGCTAGAGGACCCGATGCAGAATCTGTATATGCGCGAACCGGTCCCACTGCCGGGTTGGGTCACGCTTAATGCCTGCGTCAACTATCGTAGCCCACGCGAGATCTTCGACTACCTACGCGAGGTGATCGGCCCGTCGTTCACCGTCGAAAGCGGCAGTCCATTCGGTGGCTCGGACGTTTCCGTGTCCACCTATGACGGCGACGATCCCCTTGAGCCGACCAAGCGCGCCATCACTCAGGCGTTGTCGCTGGGTTTTCGCAAGCAGGATATCGCGCTGCTGTCGTTCCGCGGCCGTGAAAAATCACGCTTTGCCGCACTGGAACAGCTCGGGCCGCACCGGCTGCGCAGCTTCACCGGCCGCTACGATCTGTTCGGCAACCCCGAGTACCGCGACGGCGACGTGCTGTACGAATCAATCCACCGCTTCAAGGGCCAGGCCGCGCCCTGTGTGATCCTAACCGAGGTGGATTTCGATGCATTCGACGAGCGGGCCGCCCGCAAGCTTTTTGTCGGAGCGACCCGTGCCACGATGAAGCTGATCGTCGTGATATCCGCCCGCGCCGCGGCGCGACTGCCGCATCACTGAACGAGGATGCCTCCGACTGCCCGCTTAGCCTTGTCTGGCATAGCGTCAGCAACGCTTTACAGCGCGTGTTAAAGTGCCCGCTACTCGTGAATCCATCCGCCGCGGCAGACCGGCTTCCAGCACACCCAACGAATAATGCTCAAGAACACGCCCGCCTTCCCGACGACGGAGGTGTACGCCCGACGCTTGGCGTGGTTGGCACAGCCCGCGCATCGCCCGTTGCTGGCGCAAGGTCTGCGCGGCGTCGAGAAGGAGAGTCTGCGGGTTCAGCGCGATGGCACGCTGGCGCTCACGCCGCATCCGACCACATTGGGCTCGGCGCTCACGCACGAGCAGTTGACGACCGATTATTCCGAAGCGTTGCTCGAGATGATCACGCCGGCCGGGCACGCCGTCGATACGATGCTGGAGCAGCTCGATGCGCTGCATCGCTATGTCTACGAATCGATCGGCGACGAGTTGCTGTGGAACGCGTCGATGCCTGGCGTGCTGCCGCCTGAGGAGCAGATCCCGATCGCGCAATACGGCACATCCAATATTGGCCGGCTCAAGCATGTTTATCGGCGCGGGCTGGCGCTGCGCTATGGCAGGGTGATGCAGTGCATCGCCGGCATTCACTACAACTTTTCGTTGCACGAGGACATTTGGCGCCTGCTGCAACAGCACGAGCAGGGCGGCGGCTCGCCGCTCCAGTACCAGTCGGATGCCTACCTTGCGCTGATCCGCAATTTCCGTCGTAGCAGTTGGCTGCTCATGTTGCTGTTCGGCGCCTCGCCCGCGCTGTCGCGCAGCTTCGTGGGCGCTCGCGCACATGCGCTGGATACATTCGATGCCGCCACGCTGTTCCTGCCGTACGCGACCAGTCTCCGAATGAGCGACCTGGGCTATCAAAATACGTCCGCGCAGGCTGCATTGCACGCGGACTACAACAGCCTGGACGGTTATCTGCACAGCTTGGCGAGCGCGGTTAGCCAGCCCTATGCGCCATATGAGCAGCTTGGCACTCAGCGCGACGGCGAGTGGGTACAGATCAACACCAACGTGCTGCAGATCGAAAACGAATTCTATTCGACGATCCGTCCGAAGCGCGTCACACAACCGGGCGAGCGACCGCTGCACGCGCTTGCATCACGCGGCGTGCAATACATTGAAGTGCGCCTGCTGGATATCGATCCATTCGAGGCCACCGGGATCTCGGCCACCACCGCGCGTTTTATCGAAGCGTATCTGCTGTTTTGCGCGCTGGACGCGAGTCCGTTGCTCCACGAGGCGGAGTGCACCGAAGCAGGCCACAACTTCGCCCGTGTGGTGACGCAGGGGCGGCGGCCGAGACTGACATTGTCTCGTGGCGGCCGCCCGGTGCCCTTGCGGGACTGGGCCCTCGAGTTACTCGAGCGGATCGGGCCGGCCGCGACGTTGCTCGACGCCCAAGAGGGTGGCAGCCGATATGGCGACGCACTGGCCGCGCAACGCGCGAAGGTCGAGGACTTCGCGCTAACCCCTTCGGCACGTGTATTGGAAGACATGCGCACGAGCGGACGCTCGTTCGTTCGCTTTGCGCTCGAACACAGCGCGCAGCACGCCGCGGTGATGCGTGCCCGGCCGCTGCCGCGCGAGCTGCATGCTCATTACGCGGCCCTGGCAGCGCGCTCGCTACAGCAACAAGCCGAGATCGAGCGCACCGAAGCCAGCCACTTCGATCAATTCGTCGCGGCCTACCACGCGTATACGCTGGGCCGGGTCAACATCTGATGCCCACCGCTAGCGCCTCACGCGGCGCACACTACGCATCGGGGTGTCGGCGTCGCGCCACGCCCACATCGCGATGTATTCGACGGGCCACGGCGACCAACGGCGACCACCACGGGTCGCGTGCGAGATGCGCATCGACGTGGTGAATACGTTACACATCGCTGGACTCCGAGCCGGGCGTTGCAGCGCGGACAGCGCCATCGCACCGTTCCGCGTCGAGCAATGCCGCCTTGCGTTGCAGTCCCCACCGGTAGCCGGCCAACGCACCACTTTTCTGGACCACACGATGACAAGGAATGACCAAGGCCACCGGATTTGCGGCACATGCAGCGGCGACCGCCCGCACCGCGTTCGGCACACCCAGTTCGGCCGCGACCTCGGTATAGCTGCGCGTTTGTCCGTACGGAATCCGGCGCAGCGCATCCCAGACGCGGCGCTGGAACGCTGTCGCCACTCCATCGAACGGCAAGTCCGTCGGATCGGCGCGTCCGTCCAGGTAGGCGTCGATCCGCTCGACGTAGTGCGCGAGGCGTTCAAGATCGCAGACCCGCTTCGCGTGGCGAAACTCTTCGTGCAATGCGTGTAGCAATGAGGCTTCGTCGTCGCCGAACGCCACCTTGCATAGGCCGCGCTCGGTGGCCGCAATCAGTACCGGGCCCAGCCGGGTCGAGGCAATTGCATAGGCGATCGTCATGCCGGCGCCCTGCTTGCGGTACGCCGACGGAGTCATGCCCAGATGCCCTCGTGCGGCACTGTGCAGTGGTGACGCGGATGCGAAGCCGGCGTCCAGCGCCGCATCGGTCACGCTGCTGGCCGAGCGCAACGTTTCGCGCAGCCGCTCAGCGCGCAAATTCGCGTGGTATTGGCGCGGCGAGATGCCCATCATGCGACTGAAGACGCGCTGTAGATGGTAGGGACTCGTGTGGACCGCATCGCCGAGTTGCGCCAGCGTGACGCGCTCGTCGAGCCGTTCAGCCAGCACTGAACAGGCCCGCGCGACCAATTCGACCTCGCGAGGCGCGCGCAGTGGCTGGCAGCGCTTGCACGCGCGAAAGCCCTCTGCCATGGCCGCGTCGGCGGACTCGAAGAAGCGCACGTTTTCGCGCCGCGGTGCACGTGACTTGCACGACGGCCGACAGAACACGCCGGTCGTGCGGACCGCAAAGAAAAAATACCCATCGGCGCATGGATCGTGCGCGCGCACCGCGGCCCAACGCGCATCATCGCTCGCGTAATCGCCCGGCGCGCCGCTGGATTGACTGGTTGTATCATGCGTCATGACGACCGAATGATACGTCTTCGACGCGGACGCGGGCGCGACCGCGCGTGGTGAACCGACCCGGTCTGCCGGGCGAACTGGCATGTTGGCTCGATCGTTCATGATGGACCCTTGCATGGATGGCATGGAGCTCACTTTACCAATGCCGCCGTACGCGGGCACCACGTATCTTGCGCTGTCATTTCGGCGGGGGCAAAGCGCTGGGTCAAAATTATTAGAGCCCTATCGTCGGTCAATTAATAGTATACGGACTCTAAAATTTTTAGCGCGGAGATGTTGCGTCGCAGCATACGAATCAGTATAGTAGAGACCGTCTCCTCCATGTCTCCTCCTGATATGGATTCAGCCCGCTCAATGAGCGGGCTTTTTTTATGGCGCTGCCACGCGCAGTATGCGAATCCGTCGCGCCAAGCCCTTCCCCGTCATCATAACGGCCTTGCCCAACATGGCGCTGTCCATGAACAAATCCGACGACCGCTTGCCGCCGCACCAGCCGCTATCCGCCTCGCCGTCCAATACGCCGGTCAGCGTTGCCGGCTGGCATCGCCGCGTGCTTGCGCTAGCGGTACCGATCACCCTGGCAAACCTGACTCAGCCGATCCTCGGCGCGGTGGACACGGCCGTCGCGGGCCACCTACCGGATCCGGCGTATCTGGGAGCGGTCGCCGCCGGTGGCTTGTTCTTCAATTTCGTTTTTTGGGGCTTCGGCTTCCTTCGCATGGGCACCACCGGGCTCACGGCGCAAGCATTCGGCGCACGCGACACCGTCGCGTTGCGCGCGACGCTGCTGCGTGCGTCGGCACTAGCGATCACGATCGGCCTAGTCTTGCTCGCGCTGAGCACGCCATTGATCGATACCGCATTGCGCCTCATCGGCGGCAGCGACGCACTACAGCAGTACGCCAGCGACTATTGCCACGCGCGGATCTGGGCCGCCCCACTGGCGCTGTGCAACTACGTGATACTGGGTTTCCTGTTGGGCTGCCAGCGCGTGCGCGTCGCATTGCGCATTCAACTGTTCATTAATGCCGTCAATGTCGCGGCGCTACTGCTGTACATCTATGTCTTCGACTGGCGCATCGCCGGTATCGGCGCGGCTACCGCAACGGCCGACGCGTGCGGCTTCGCACTGGGCGCGTGGCTGCTGTGGCGAAAGCGGCCGCGCGCGTTGCCACCATTGCGCTGGGCCACGCTTTGGGATACCGGCGCGCTGCGGCGATGGGTTGCGCTCAATCGCGACATCTTCGTGCGTACGCTGTGCCTGCTGACATGTTTCGGCTGGTTCGCGCACGCCGGCGCGGCACAAGGCGACCTGGTGCTGGCGGCCAACGCACTGTTGCTGAACTTCCAGACCTTCATGGCCTATGCGCTCGACGGCTTCGCCCATGCTGCCGAGGCACTGGTCGGGGCCGCCATCGGTGCGCGCCAACGCGACGCCCTCCGTCAGGCCGTGCGGACCACGATGGTGTGGGGCGGGCTCGGCGCACTGTTTTTTTCGTTGATCTATGCGAGCGGCGGCGAATGGATCATCGGCTGCCTAACCGATCAGCATGCGCTCCGCGATACGGCCGTGCGCTTTCTGCCATGGGCCGCGGCACTGCCGGTGATTTCCGTCTGGGGTTTCCTGTTCGATGGCATGTTTATTGGCGCCACGCGCACGCGGGACCTCATGTGGGCCATGGCAATATCGCTTGCCGTGTTCATGCTGGGCACGATGACGCTGCCCGGCCTGTTCGGCAACGATGGGCTATGGGCGTCACTGCTGCTGTTCATGGCGGCGCGCGGTATCACGCTGGCGCACATGTTGCCGCGTATCGGCGCACAGTTAACGGGACCACAAGGCTGATAGCAGGAGACCGCTGCGGCCGCACGGCCGGAACTGCATGCCGGACAAATAGCGTTGTACGGCGGCTTGGTCACTCATGCGAAAAGTCTTCGGGCTATGCGCAATTCAATGATCCAGTGCGCCGCGGCGCACGGCGCGTCGGCGATAATCCGGTCACGCTCGACGAGCATCACACAACGACGGAGGACACTCTCATGGGCAACGCTGTATCGATCGCGCTAATTGTTGGCGGTATCGTGCTGTTGTATTTCGGCGGCACATCACTGCACTCGTTCAGCAATGACGTGTCGCGCCTGTTCACCGGCACGCCGACCGACCGCACCATCGCGCTACTCGCCGCCGGGGCGGTGGCATTAGTTGCCGGCCTCGTCGGACTCGCGCTCAGCGCGCGGCGCTAAAGCGCGCGGGACCGGCACGTGAGCACACGGCGGCGCACCCGGTCCGGATTTACGCCTGCCCGCCGCCCGCCAGCGCTCACAGCGGCACTTCCGGCTTGGCCGCCGAGCGCGTGCCCGGCACCGGTGCGTTACTGACGCCATGATAGGTGAAGACCAGCGAGAACTTAACGTCTTTAGTCAGGTTCTTGCCCGCCGAATGCAACGTGTTGCAGTGAAAGAACACCACGTCGCCCGGGTTCAGCGCCGGGGAAACCGCCGAGCTGATCAACGCTGCATTTTCGGGCACGTCCGTGCGGAAAAACTTCGCTTCGTCAAAACGCTCCGGAGCAAAATCCACCGCGTGGGAGCCGGGCACGAACCACAGCGCGCCGTTCTCCACGGTCTCTGTATCGAGCGCGAGCCACACCGATACGAGGTCCTCACGCTTGAATGCCCAATACCGGATGTCGCGATGCCAGCCCGTCAGACTGCCGTATGCCGGGTGCTTGGTCATCATGCAATTGTGATGCGCACGCGAAAGCGCCACCTGTTCACCAAAATACAATTCCATCCAGCCGCGGATTTCCGTTGACGTGGCCCACTGCCGATACAGTGCATTGCGCGCGTATGCGTCGAGCAAGCGGCGTACCGTGTTGCCGCCGGGCGCGGCGTGTGACTGCGGTGCGCCGGGATAGCGCAGATCCGCCTCAAATTCGACTGGCCCCTGCGGCTGCGCAAGCTCGGCACGCGCCGCCTGCTTGATCGCCTCGCAACGCTCGGCCGGTAGCACGCCGGGCACGACGACAAAGCCATGCTGCCTCAGCAACTCGACCTGACCTCTCTTTGAGAAATGCTCCGCCATCGCATATCCGGTTCAATGACTTCGATTCCAATGATTTTACGTGCAGTACGCTCGGCATGCTTCCAACCCTTTTTTTAGCTGCTGAACCCACGCGCGGCAGCGTGGTCCGTGTCACTGTCGGGTAAGCTATTTTGGGTGTACGCTCAAATCCGTTACCGCTACACATAGCGCTTCGGCGCTTTCCCTCTCGAGTCAATGATCATGTCAGCCCGTTTATCTAAACGCATGTCCGTCACCGTCTGGCATGCCGCGCACATCACGCGTATCGCACAACGGCGCGCCGCACGCTCGCTGCGTCACCACATCGCGCGCACGCGCGCGCTGGCCGCGCGTTTGTCGCGCGATATCGCGCAGCGCTGGAGCGGCAGCGTACGCGCGTGGGTGCACTCGCTCGTCCATCTGCGTCTGCACAGTGTCTGGCGTGCCTCGCTGGACCGCTCGGTGCGCGTCGCGCCGGCGCGGGCGCTGCGCCATCCGCGCCAAACGCCCCACCTTCGTCTGGTGCGCGCGCCGCGCCGCCACGCCCCCCCTTCCGGCCCCTGGTCGCCGTCTTTTGGCGGCCGCTAGGCCGCTAGGCGCCGTGAACGCATGCGGTTGATCGCCTATACTGGTTGCACGACACGATTCCATGGAGCACTCCATGTCCGGCAATTTTACGGCAGGCGAGTTCATCATCCTGGCGCCGATGGCACTGGCCGGCGCGTTCGCGCTGGGCATGCTGCCGGTGGCCTCACGATTCACCGCGAACGTGTTACGCCTCCTAGGCGCGCTGCTTGGCGTCGTGTTCGCAATCGTGTTGGTCGAAGGACTGCCTCTGTTCGCCTGAAAGCTGCCCTTTCGCCTGAGATAATGGGCTGACCCTACGCAATAATGGGCTGGTCCTACACGCCCCGGCGGCCGATCAATACGCAACACGGCGGGGCGCGCTTGCCGCAAGCGTGGCACTGCGCGCATGCCACGGCGCGCCGCCCGTCAAGCCGTGCCGGCATCAGCTGCGTGAAACCTCGGAGGCGGCGGTCGGCGCCGCCACCGACCCAGCTTCGCTATCGAGTCGCGCAACGTCCCAGCCACCGCCGAGCGCCTTGATCAGTCCGACCGACGCGGTCATGCGCTGGCCAGCCAGCGACTGCAGCGTCTGCTGCGCAGACAGCAGGCTCGCCTGTGCGGTGAGCACCGACAAGTACGCGACAGTGCCGGCCTTGTATTGGTTGAGCACGATATCCAGCGCCTGCTGGGCCGAATCGACGCTGGCTTGCTGCAGCGCGATTTGCTGCGCTAAGATCCGCAGCGAGGTCAGGTTGTCCTCGACATCCTGGAGCGCCGCCAGCACGGTCTGCCGGTACACCGCGACCTGCTCGTCGTAGGCGGCACGTGCCGCATCAAGTTTCGCGCTGCGCAGGCCTCCATCAAAAAGCGTCGCGGCCAACTCCGGGCCGAGTGACCAGAACCGCGACGGCGCCCGCATCAATTGTGCCAGCACCGAACTGGAGAATCCTCCTTGCGCCGACAACGTCAGCGATGGGAAAAACGCGGCCATCGCCACGCCGATCTGCTCGTTGGCCGCGGCAGCCTTGCGCTCGGCGGACGCGACATCCGGGCGGCGCTCGAGCAGCGCGCTGGGCAACGATACGGGGATCGCCGGCGGGGTCACGTCAAGCGGTGTGGGCGGCAGCGAAAACGTCGAGGCAGGCTCGCCGACTAGCACGGCGATGGCGTGCTCATAGTGTGCCCGGGCAATACCGTTGCCGAGCGCGGCGGATTGCGCCGATTGCAATTGTGCTTGCGCCTGGATCACGTCCGAGCGCGGCACGATGCCCTGCTTGTATTGGTTTTGAGTCAACTCGAGCGTGCGCTGATACGCAGCCACGGTTTCGTCGAGCACCTTTTGTTGTGCGTCCGACGTGCGCAGCAGGTAATAATGCTGTGCCAACGTCGCCTGCGCGGACAGTCGCGCATTGGCGAGCGCGGCCGCAGCCGCTTGCTGCCCGGCCTTCTGCGCCGCCACCGCACGGGCAATGCCGCCCCACAGGTCCGCCTCCCATGAGGCGTCCAGCGACGTGCTAAAACGGTTCGATACGCGCGAGCCGCCGCTCGCCACCCCGCTTGTCGTCGTGCTGCGTGACGCGCTGCCTGATCCGGCACGGCTGCCGGCGGCTGACCCGCTGAGGATCGGGAACCCGCTTGCACGCGCCTCGGCAGTCAGCGCGCGCGCCTGCCGGTAAGCCGCGGCGAACTGCGCGACGGTCTGATTTGCGGCATTAAGCCGGTCCATCAAGGTGTCCAGTTGCGTATCGCGATAGATGACCCACCAATTGCCACGGTCTTGATGATCGGCGGGTTGCGCCACTTTCCAGCCGGGCGTGGCCTCCTTGAAGCTCGCCGGTACCGTGACGCCCGGACGCGTGTAGTCGGGACCCACCACGCAGCCGGTGAGCAGTAGGGCGAGCGCCAGCGCGCAGCGTAGAACAGGAGCACGGTATGGCACAGCGGCGCCACGGCGCACCGCCGGAAAATCGCAAAAGTCCAAATGCATTGACATTCCTGTAACCGGATGCGGTGCTCGGCTCGTGGAGCGGCCTGCCGCGCAATGCGCAGCATAAACCGCGCGATACGCCGGCGCCTTACCCGCGTGGCCACTCACGTTACAGGAGTTTACGGGAATCGGTGAAGCCTATCCGGCCAATACGCGCATACGCACGCCTATCGCGACGCGCTGCAAGCGCTCGGGCGGGCCGGCGACAGCACGACGGCGATGCTTAGCCAGATCGTCACGCCGCGACGAAAGGTTCAACGCGTGGCTTTAGCGCGCAAAGGTGATCGCGTATGTCACGTCATCGATGCGGCGACCCAGCAGGTTCAGCAGCCCGGCCAGACTACCGCGGGCCTCGCTCGTCGAACGGGCGGCGCCATTGAACGCGAAGCGCCCTCGCTGCCACTGCCCGGCGCCGCCCAGTTGCAGCGGGCCGCTCAGCGTCGCCAGTTGCAGCGTCGCCGCTGGGCCTTGCGCAAGTAGCGTGACACGATAGCTGCCAAGCGGCCGAACCGGCGACACACGCGAGGCCATGTCGGTCAGCAGCACGGTGAGCTGTCCATACGCCTGCTGGTTCAGCACGCGCATGTCGGTCCAGGACAAGCGCACGTCGCCTTGCAAATCCAGCGTATTGAACGGTGCGCCCAGACCTGCGAGCAACGTGGCGGGCAACGCCAGCGAACCGGCGCCGAGCACGGCCTGGCTGCGCGACGCGTCCAACGTGACCGGCTGGGGCATCGCTTCGGTATGCTGCAGCGTCATGTGCAAACGCCCGCCAAGCAGCGGCCAAAAGGCGGTGTGCCATTCAATCCGGCCGGGCAGCAGTGTCGAATTGGCACGATCGCTGCCGGGAGCCAGCAGCAGCGTGGCCGACCCATGCCACAGCGAACCGGACGGGTCCACCAGGTTGACATGCCCGCCGGTGGCCCGCCCGAACTGCGGCGTGATCCATGCGGCGGGCGCGATGCATAACAGCGTGATGAGCACCGCCAGGCCGCCCGCAACGATCCAAGGTAGGATGCGCGCGATCCGGTGCCAGAAAAAAAACATCGTGGGTCCGTTGGATTATTTCGTCTTAGCCGGCTGCAGCGTCGCGGTGACATCCACCTGGCCATCGTCCTTCAATGCCATGACATGCGCCTCCGAAGCCTTGACCTTAAATTGCCGGCGCACGTCGTCCAGCCACGCCACCCAACTGCCGAACTGCGCGTTCTTCAATTGAAGCTGGACGTTGGGGCCGGCCACGCTCAACTGTGTCGCCACCAGTGCGCGTTGCGCGAGCGACGCGGCCAACGCCTCCTTAAGCGCATTGCCGGTGGGCGCGCTGCCTCGCGCCTGCGCGGCGAGTATATGGGCCTCGCTCGCGTCGGCCGTCATCTGCGCCAGACGACGCTGCATCGCGGGCAACTCAGCGCGCAGTTTTGCGCGGCCACTCAGCGCGGGGTCCAACGCCACCGAATACAGCATAATCAGTGCCAGCACAGCGCCGCCAATGGTGATCAGCTTTTTCTCGCGTGGCGCACGCTCGTCCCAAAAATCGCCCAAAACCGTCGCTACGGCGCTTTTGCTTTTCATCGCGCACTCCTGATTGTCCATTTGCCAGTGCTGGTGTCCATCTCGCCCGCTACGCCATTGCGAGCCAGGCGCTGCGTCAGCCCGTTGTCGACAACGACCGACGGCTTGAATGTCACCTCCAGCGAGCGGTTGCGATAGTCCAGCTGCACGATCGTATTGGACGGCACGGGTCCCAGCGAGCGGGCAAGTGCATCGGCCAGCGACAGGAAATCGTCCGGCGCCGGCTCGCCGGCAGCCAGCCGCAACTGATCCAGTTGCCGCGTCATCTGATCGGCCGGATCGAGCACAACCGTGGTTTTTGGAAAGGCGCTGAGCAACAACTCGGTCATCTGCGCATTGATTGCATCACGCTGGCGCGCCAGCATCAGCCATTGCACGTTCACGCCGATTACCGCGACGACGATCGACGCGAGCGCGAGCGCGATCGGCAAACGCCAGCGCGCGAGCGTGGCGCCGGACAGGTTCCACAATTGCGGCGCGAATTCGAACTGGCATAGGTCAAAGTCCTGCGCCAGTGCGTTGCGTGCCAGCGTCTCGAACGTCAGCGGCAGGGCCTCGATATGGCTGGCCGGCGCCGTCGCGTCATTGCCACCACGGCCGGCATGCGGCTCGCTACCCGGCACCCCGGTGAGCCGGTAAAGGGTCACCGGCGCATCGGCGGCCAGGGCGGCAAGCGTCGGCTCCAGCGCATCAACCGGTACCGCAAATCCCTCGCCTAGCGCGCCGCGCGCCAGCGCCAACTCCCAATGCGGCCCGAGCGCGCCAGCCAGCTCGCCCGGTTCGCCGAGCAGCGCGGCCGGCTGCGTGCGCACGACATCGCCGAGGATCGCGGCGACAATTGGCAAATGCGCAGGAACGCCCGTTTCATCGCCCGCCTCAGCATTGGACGGGTCCGCGCCGCCACCATCGGCCGCGGCCCGGGGCAGTGCCGCGCCGGCGGCAGCTTGCGAGTCGAGCGCGTCCAGCGCGTGCTGCACAGCGCCCGGTTGCGGCAGGCATCGCGTGACCGGCACCGCACGCAGCGAGGTATGGCCGGCGCTGCGAAACGCATCACAGATGAAGCGGAACCAGCCGCGGTCGATCGCGGCGATCACCCGCTTGCCGTCGATCGGCCCGGCCGGATCGAGCGCGATGTGGCAGGTCTGCGGGTCCTGGATCAGGTGATCCTCGATGACATTGGGCAGTGCCTGGCGCAAGCGCGGCCCATTGAGTGGCGGAACTGTCGCGGCCAGCATCAGCAGGTCACGTGCAGCCAGCATCAGCACGGTACGGGTGGCGCGCGGCAGCAACGCCAGCGACGCGCGGCCAGCGCGCTGGGTCCGGCCGCGCTTGTCGAGCAATAGGAACGGCAGATCCGGCAGTTGCCATTCCTGCGAAGGCACCGCCGGGTCGCGCGGCGGCAGTTGGACAATCAGCGTGGTCAAGAAGCAGTCCTCGTTCGATGACGGGGTTGAATGGCAGGGCAAAAAATCGCGACGCAGGGCTGGCGCATCACTCGTCCCTCACACTGACAACGCGTGTGGTCTTGGTCAACGCGTCGCGGTATATCAAAGTCGTACGGTTCAATTCGGCGCGCTCATGCTGAACTTTGCCATGCACGATGAAGTAGTTCGTGTCGACGCCAATCGTGTTCAGGTTTTTCTCCACCGTGGGGATGCCGGCCGCCTGTAACGCGAGCTGCACTTCACCCGTATTGCGAAAGAACACCGTGCTGCGGCGCGCCACCAGCGCTTGCGCCGCACCGATCGACATACCCGGTATGCTAGCGGCGATCACTTCGGCGCTGGCGGTATTCATGTTGAGCACCGTGCGGGTTGGCAGCACGATCACAAACGGCTTAAGGCGCGTGACCATCTCCGGCGTGAACCCGGCCACATCCAGCAGCGCGGTTGCATCGACCATCTGGATCGGCCGGCGCGCGGACGCATCGTCGCCGCCCTCGAGTCCCGGCTTGTCGGTCAACTCGCCGCCGATCGCCGAGCCGGCCGCTGCCTGCTGAGCGGGCGTGCCACTCGCGCCAAACGGCGCCTGTGCATTCACCTGAAAGCGCGTCGCGGAGCCCGCCAGGCTATCACGCACCGCACTGGCGACACGGCCGGCCAATTGCCCATCCAATCCCAGCGACGACAGCAGTCGCTGGAGCGCCAGCAACTGGTTCGAATCGACCGCGATGACGCCGGGGCGTGGAATGGTGGCCAAGTTGCGCAAGTTAAAGCGTGCCTGCGCGTCCTCGATCGAACCGGACAGGTACGTTGCGGCCCCTTCCTCGGCACGTACCTCGCCGATCTGGCCAAGGAAGTCGGACAGGCGCGTGCGTGCAATGGGCACGCCCCAGATACCACCCAGGTACGTGAAGCCCGGCGCGGTGTCACCTTCGCTGCGCAGGATCAGCCGCGTCCAATCGGTCGCGCCGCGCGAAATCCAGCGCGCCTGTGCCAGCAGCCGCTGGTTCTCGATCCGTCGGATCTGCACCTGCTGCCGCCACAGCATCCCGGAAACCAAGATGGCCGCGAGCGCGACCACGAACAGCGCCGTGATGATCGCAGCACCGCGCTCGGCGCGCGTGCGCCGTGGCGGCCGGGCACAATGTAGACGGTCTGGGCGGCGATGGGCGCGCATCGTCATTCCCCGATCAATAGGACACGCGTGAGCGGTGCGCTGACCTGCGGCGCACGCAGCGTCACCTCCAGCCCCGTGGCCGCGCGCAGCAACGGTGCGGCGTTCAAGCCGGGTATTCTCAGGTTGTTCATGCCCTTCGCGATGGTCGCGTCAACGTCGGCCATGGAGCGGGTCCAGCCGACTTGCGGCACGAATAGACGCATGTGCATCGCGCCGACACCGCCGATCAGCGACACCTCGCTCCAGCCCTTGGCGCCGCCGCGCAGCGCACTGCGCAATTGTCCCTGCGTGGCGATCGGCGGCGACGCCAAACGAATGATTCGCCCATTGTCGAGCCGGTAACGCACCACTTGCAGCCGTGGCGCACTGTCCTGGGCGAGGAGCAGGCGCACGATGCGCAGCTCGCCATTGCCGATCGCCACCGCCGCGGTGCCCGCCTGGTCATCGGTGGCCGCCTGCCGAACGTCTGCGCGCATCTGGTCAAACAGCTGCGCCAGGACGCGCTCGTCCTCCATCGCGCGGCTGATCGCCTCGCGACTGCGCATGATCGAATCTAGCCCGCGCCACGACAGCACGGCGATCACCGCCAGGATCGCGATCGCGACCAGCAGTTCGATCAGCGTGAAGCCACGCTGCCGGTCAGAGCGAGCGGCCAGTTTCATTGGCGATGACCGTAACCATTTGCACCAGGTAGCCCGACTGCCCCGGCGTGGCGACAAACACCTCGACGCGCCGGAAGATCGGATTGGGGGTGGCCGATACCCGCTCCGTGCAAGTCAACGCAAGATTGCCCTGCGAGCAGTCAAACGTGCGCGAGCCGATATCGGGCCACGCCTTCATCAAATGCAGCCTGGCCAGTTCGTTGTCCGCACTCCAGCCCGCATACATGCGCTTATCCAACTCGCTGCTATTGACAGCCAGTACGCCGACTGCACGCAACGATGCGGCAAGCGCGATCGCGATGATCGCCAACGCGACCAGCACCTCGATCATCGTGAAACCCCGTGTGCCGCGCCTCATTTCAACGCACCTCGAAGCGGCCATTGCCATTGCCAACGATGCTGACCTGGCCGATCGCCGAATAAAGCGTGACCTCTACCGGCGTGTCGATGCTCTCCACCCCGAACACGATCCGGCTGGCCGTCTCGTCCGAGCCTAGATAATGTATCGCCACCCCGGTCACTTCCGTGTCCCAGCGACGCGGCGCAAGTAGGTCGTCACGCAGGGCACGCCAGCCATCCGCGGTGCGTGCCTCAAAGCGATAGCCGCCCGCCACCGGCACCCAAGCGATCGGCTGGGAACGCACCTGCGCCTCGTCACTGGCCGACTCGAACAGCAACGCCAGCCGCTGCGCCTGCTCGTTCAGATCCGTGCGCGGATTGCGCGTCGTCGTCAGCGTCGCCATCGATATCAGGATGCCTGCGATCACCAGCACCACCAGCATTTCCAGCAGCGTGAAGCCGGCCACCCCACGCGCGCCTCGGCACGGCGGCATGCGGCCGGCGCCGCACACCGCGGCACGACGGGCGATCATCGCCACGCCCATCATGCGAGCCATCGCTGATGCGCCGGCTCGCGCACTACTGCCACGAGCCGATGTCAGCGTCGTTGCCCTCGCCGCCTGGCTTACCATCGGCGCCATAGCTGAACACGTCGATTTCGCCATGCACGCCCGGGTTCAGGTACTGGTACGGGTTACCCCAGGGGTCATTTGGCAGCTTCTCGAGGTAGCCCCCTTCCTTCCAATTGTTTGGCACCGGATCCGTCGCCGGCTTCTGGATCAACGCTCGCAAACCTTGCTCCTGTGTCGGATACCGGCCGTTATCGAGCCGGTACAGCTTCAGTGCATCCATGATCGTATGGATATCCTGACCCGCCGCCACACGGCGTGCCTGGTCGGGACGACTCATGATCTTGGGCACCACCAGGGCGGCCAGGATCCCAAGAATCGCGATCACGACCATGATCTCAATGAGCGTGAAACCACGCTGGCGGCGCGCCGGCGTGCCGGCCTGGCGGCGAATCGTTGGTCTTGCGTATTGCATTCCTACCTCGTTACTCGAATTGACTGGAAAAAGCCGTTGCGACGCGCCGGTGCGTCGGCGCTCATCGACCGGTCTCGTGCCGCAACCATTTTAAGCCGCAGCCTGGGCGGCCGGTCCGCGCGGCCGCCGTTTCACCCTCCCCCGTGGCGCCATGACGCATGCACTCGCCATGCTCTCTGCTGCGATCCGGCGCGTCATGCATTCTCCTCAATGTCATATAAGCTCGTACAATATCTATTATGAACTTCCTGACTCAACGCCTTGCGGTGCGGCTTGCATCGCTTGCCTTGTTCGCCGTGCTGTGTGCGACCGTCACTTACTGGGTCGTCACGCTTCGCTCCCGCGACACCGCGCCACTTCAGGCCGCCGCGCCAGGCCGTCTACCGGTCACCATCAACGCGGCTCCGACCCTGTTCGGCTCGCATGCCGGCGACACGCGGGCGGCCAACATCCACCTGTTTGGCATCCTCGCGCTGGCCGACGGCGCGGCCGCGATCGTGTCGTACGGCACCGACCCGGCCCGCGCGATATCGCTGAACAGCCCGATTGCACGGGGTGTGAAGCTCGTCGCCGTGCGGCAGCGCTCGATCGTCGTCGAACGCAATGGCGGGCGCTCGGAAATCTTCCTGCCACCCAACGCCCAAGGCCAACCGACGATCTACGTGCGTTAAACCACAGGCAATGAACCCCATGGCGCGGCGACCACCGCCGCGCCGCGACGCTCAGCCCACCATGCTGTTCAACTCGATGATCGGCAGCATCACCGCCAGCACGATCACGAGCACCACCCCGCCCATCGCGAGGATCAAAAGCGGCTCCAATAAGCTGGTTAGGAACATCGTGCGCCGCTCCAGCTCTAGCGCCTCGCCTTCCGATGCGCGCTCGAGCATCGACGTCACGTCGCCCGTCGCCTCGCCGGAGCGAATCAGATGCACCAGCACCGGCGGAAAGGTGCGCGTGTTACCCAACGCGCGTGACAGCGAGGTTCCCTCGCGCACGCGCACGATCGCCTCATCCACCAGCGAGCGCATGGCACGGTTGTTCAAGGTTTCCCCGGCGGCCTGAAGCGCACGCAAAATTGGCACGCCAGCGGCAGTCAAGATCCCGAGCGTTGACGCGAAGCGCACCGTGTTATAGCTGCGCACCAGCTTGCCGGCGAGCGGCGCGCCGAGCAACCAGCGATCGAATGCCAGACGCGGCCCGCTTTGCTGCAGGATGCGACGCACGAGCCAGATCGTGACCACCACGGTCAACAGAATCGCCCACCAGCCGTGCCGCACGAACGAGGACAGCGACATCATCATCACCGTTAGCAGTGGCAATTGCTGTTTCGTGCTCGCGAACACGCTGACCACTTGCGGCACCACGTAGCTGAGCAGGAACGTTACTATGCCGAACGCCACCAGCGTGACAATGGCAGGGTAGGTGAAGGCGAGTTGGATTTTTGAGCGCAGCGCGTTGCGCTGCTCGATATAGTCGGCCAGCCGGGACAGCACGAGCCCAAGCTTGCCGGTATGCTCGCCAGCCGACACCAGTGCGCGATAGATATCTGGGAAATCGCGCGGATGCTGCGCCAGCGCGCCGGCCAGCGACTGACCGCCGAGCACTTCGGCACGGATGGCAGCAATCAACTCGCGGATGTACTCGCGCTCGGCCTGGTCCGTCAGCACACCGAGCGCTTCGTCCAACGGCAGCCCGGCGATCAATAGGCTGGCCAGCTGCCGCGTGAACAGTGCCTGTTCACGCGGCGACAGCTTGCGGCCGAATGCCAGCCGCTGGTTGCGCTCGCCGCGTACGCGGCTGCCGGCGGCCTCAACCAGCAGCGGCGTCAGCCCTTGCGTGCGCAGTTGCGCACGCGCGGCACGCGCGCTGTCGGCCTCGACTACGCCACGTTGCGACTTGCCTGTGGCGTCGATCGCCTCGAATCGGAAAGCGGGCATAGGCGGTCCGTGTTATTCCCCGCCGGTCACACGCAGCACTTCCTCGAGCGAGGTCACGCCGGTGTCGAGCCAGCGCTGGGCATCCTCGCGCAATGTACGCATGCCACTCGCGCGTGCGCGTTGGAGCAGTTCGGCATCCGATGCATTGCGGTGAATCAGCGCGCGAATCGCGTCATCAATTAGCAACAGTTCATAGACGCCACGGCGGCCGGTATAGCCGCAGTGGCCACACTTGTCGCACCCGACCGGATGCCACTGCACGCGGCCATCGTCGACGCCCTGTCGCTTGCATACCGGACACAATTGGCGCACCAGACGTTGCGCCAGCACGCCTAGCAAGCTCGAAGCGAGCAGATAGGGCTCCACGCCCATGTCGGTGAGCCGCGTCACCGCGGATGCCGCATCATTGGTGTGCAACGTGGCCAGCACTAGGTGCCCGGTCAGCGACGCCTGCACCGCGATCTGCGCCGTCTCTAGATCGCGGATTTCTCCAATCATGATGATGTCCGGATCCTGCCGCAGGATTGAGCGCAGCGCGCGGGCAAAATTCATCCCGATGCGATCGTTAACCTGCGTCTGCCCAATGCCGGACAAGTCGTACTCGATCGGATCCTCGACCGTCATGATGTTCGACGTCTCGGTCTCCAGCCGCGACAGCGCCGCGTACAACGTCGTGGTCTTGCCCGAGCCGGTCGGGCCAGTCACCAGCACGATGCCATGCGGGCGTCCAATCAGCTTGTCGAATTGCGCAAGCGTATCGGGGCCCATTCCCAGCCGCTCCAGGTTCAGTCGCTGCGCATCCTTCTCGAGCAACCGCAGCACCGCGCGTTCACCGTGACCGGTGGGCAGCGTCGATACTCGGACATCGACCGCACGCCCGCCAACGCGCAACGTGATGCGTCCGTCCTGCGGCAGGCGCTTTTCGGCGATGTCCAGTTGCGCCATGATCTTAATGCGCGAGATCAGCGCGCCATGCAGCGCCTTTTTGGGCCGCACCACGTCGCGCAACGTGCCGTCCACGCGAAAGCGCACGACCGACGTGTTCTCAAACGGCTCGATGTGGATATCTGACGCGCCTTCGCGCGCAGCCTGCGTGAGCAGCGCATTGATCATCCGGATAATCGGCGCGTCGTCCTCGGACTCGAGCAGATCCTCGACCTCCGGAATGTCCTGCATCAGCCTGGACAAATCGACTTCGCCCTCAACCTCGCCGACCACCTGCGCGGCGCTGCCGTCCTGCCGCGCGTACGCGCTGTTGATTGCCTGCGTCAATTCGTCTGACGGCAAGCGGGTCAGCGTCAGGGCACCGAAGTTGCGCGCCACCTCGGCCAGCGCCGCGGCACTGGTGCGCTCGCTGATCCAGACATCCAGTGCGCTGGCGTGCTGGTGCGCGATCAGAATCTGGCCGCTGCGCGCGAAGGCGTAAGGCAGCAGCCGTGCGGCCAACGGCGACGGTGGCTCGCGCTCGGCAACGGTTTCGTTCGAAGCAGTCACGGTACGCATTGACGGACCTGTCTGGACAGAAAGGGCGGGCGTCACGGATGCTGTCCGGGCGCCACCGTGGAATCGACCGACGACGCTGGCGCAGGCGACGCGCCCTCAGATGCAGGGACATGACCAGCTGACGCGTCGGGGACGCCCACCAGTGCATTGGCATGGCTAGCCGGCGCGTCAGGGGTGCCCATAGGGGCATTGGCATGGCTAACCGGCACGCCAGAGACGCCCACAGGTGCATCGGCATGGCTAACCGGCACGCCAGAGACGCCCACAGGTGCATCGGCATGGCTAACCGGCGCGTCAGGGACGCCCACAGGTGCATCGGCGTTGCCGACTGACGCGTCGGGTACGGCAACAGGTGGCGACGCGCTCGCCGCCGCGGCGCCGTTGTCGCGCGTCTCGGCTCCATTGCCATGGTACGGCCCACCGCGGCCATATGCCGAGCGCAGATCGAACACGTTGCTCGCCGCAGGCCCGCCTCCCTCGCTCGGCCCTAGCGGCGCGGGCGGCAGCAACGGCGTTTCGCGGTCCTTGACGATCCGGTTATCCGATTGGTATGCGGCCTGCTGGGCGCGCAAATACTCGTAGCGGTCCAGCGCCAGCTGGCTACTGGTGGCCTGGTCACGCACGATCACCGGGCGCAGGAACACCATCAAGTTTGATTTCGTGCGCGTCTTCGATTCGCTGCGGAACAGGCTGCCGAGCACCGGGATATTGCCCAGCCACGGCACCTTCGAATTGCCATTCGCGTAGTTGTCCTGGATCAGGCCACCGAGCACAATGATCTCGCCGTCGTCCGCAAGCACGGTGGACTGGATCGAGCGCTTGGTGATCGACACACCGCCAGGGTTGGACTGCGTGCCTTGTTGCACGGCGGAATCCTCCTGGTAGATCTGCAATTTGAGCACGCCGCCCTCGCTGATCTGCGGCTTGATATGCAGCGTGATACCCACGTCCTGACGATCAAACGTGTTGAACGCGGAGACCGAGGTCGTCGTATTAGCGGTCGGCGTCGCGTATGAACCGGTTACCACCGGCACGTTTTGGCCGACCACGATCCGCGCTTCTTCATTGTCCAGCGTGATCAGGTTAGGCGTGGACAGGATGTTGGTATCGCTGCTCGTGGCCAGCGCCTGCAACAGGCCGCCCAGGCCGAAGACCTTACCGAAGCGGTGCAACAGGCCGATGTTCAGGCCGTTGTTGAGCAAGTTGTTCGGGCCAATCTGTGCGGCCGCGGTGGCCGGGTCCTGCGCGACGATGGCGCCGGTGGCACTCAAGCCGACGATGCTTTGGCTGCCGTTTGCATTGAAGTTTGAGCCCCCATACAACCCATTGTTGCCGTTGTTCGATAGCAGCGCGCCCTGCCATTGGATACCGAGGTTGGCGCCGGAGGTCGCGTTCATGTCCACGATCACCGCTTCGATGTAGACCTGCGCGCGGCGCTGGTCGAGCTGGTCGATCACGTTGCGGATGTTCCGGTACAACGGCTCTGGCGCAGTGATGATGAGTGAATTGGTAGCCGGGTCGGCCTGCACAATGCCACCCTGCGCATTGTCGTCGTTGCTACTTCCCTTGTCGCTGAAACCCTGGTCCCTCGACTGTCCGGAGCCAAATCCGCCAGCGCCGCCACTGCCCGACAGCGGGCTGCGGCTCATGGCACTGGACGAGCCCGAGGGTAGCGGTGGCAGCCCAGAGGCGCCGGTGGAGCTGCCAAGACTGCCGCCGAACGAATCGGATTTGCCGCCGCTGCTTTGCGATTCCGAGTCCATTGCGCCGCGGCCGCCCTGTCCGAGTATGCCGCGCAGCGTCTTAGCCATGCGTACCGCTTCCGCGTTGCGCAGCGGTACCACGTGGATATTGCCCGGTTGCGTCGTCGGCGCGTCCAGCGTTGCAATCAGCGATTTTGCCGCCGCCAGCCTTGACGGGCTCACCGCGCGCAGCAGCACCGAATTGGTCCGTGGGTCGGCGTTCACGCTCACGCGCAGCGTCGCATCGGTGCCCCCAATAGCACCCGGGTCGAGCAGCTTGCCCAGTTGTTGCGCGACATCGACTGCGCTGGCGTTCTTCAGCGGCACGATCTGCACCTGCGCCCCGGCCGACGTGTCGATGCCCCGGATAATCTGGCCGATACGGCGCACATTGTCCGCGTAGTCGGTCACCACCAGCGTATTGTTCGCCGGATAGGCGGCAACTTGGTTATTTGGCGAAATCAATGGCCGCAACACCGGCAGCAGGTTGTTCGCTGACTCATTGCGCAGCTGGAACACCTGAGTGACCACTTGGTCGCCGCGGGCCGGCGTGGTGTTGCCAATATAGGTCGGCACGCCTTGCAGCTTCGCATCCGCCTCCGGCACGACCTTCAGCACCCCGTGGTCCTGCACCAGAGCGAAACCCTGCATCCGCAACGCAGACTGCAACGTCTTAAGTGCCTGATCCCGTGGCACCGGTTGCTCAGAAACGAGATTCAATTGCCCTTTGACGCGGGGATCAACAATGATCGTCTTGTTGGTCGCCGCGCCGATTGCCTTGGCGACCTGGTCAATATCGGCATCGACGAAATTCAAGGTGACCTGCGCGCGAGCAGGGGACGCCCCAAGCACGACGGCGATCAGACCCGCGACCAGCAACGAACGCGCCATGCGTCGCGCAGGAAAACGATTCTGTGTCATTGGATAGTGGTGTTTGGCGCCGGCCGAGCCGTGCTCAGCCCGATCAATTATGCAAGCAGCTTGGTGTGGCACCGCCAAAGATGCCATACGGAGTGCCAAAGTTGCAACATTAACAGCTTTTTAAGTCTGAACTATCACAAGAACGATCATTCGTTGAATTCGGACAAAAAGCTATCCCTAACCGATCCTTACTTGCGCACGCATGCGTCACCATGGCAAAAATGCCGGCGGCGCACGATTGCGTCTGCCGCTTCTGTGGGCAAACGCCTAGTTCCGCCGCCTAGCGTGCCAGATGATGGGCCACACGCGGCGCAACTCGGCTTCATGCCACGCAGTAACGCGTGCCGGCGCGAAGCCACGCCCCAGACCGGGCATCCCGATGCGTTAACATGAGCGACGAAGTGGCACGAAAGCGCGCGTGCCGGCACGGGCCGGCGCGCTGTGGGGTCGCATTGTACACGCCGGGTGCCGCCTTGAAACTGCTCCTGTCCGAAACGATGAACCTGAGATCCGTCACCTCGATCGCCTTTGCCGCCAGCGTACTCGCGCTGACGTCGCCGCGCGCGCATGCGGACTGCTTCGACAACGCGGCTGCCTATCATCACGTGAATCCACTGATCCTGCGCGCGATCGCGTGGCAGGAGTCGCACAACCGGCCTGACGCGTTGCACAAGAACGCGAACGGCTCGACCGACTATGGCCTGATGCAAATCAACTCGATCCACCTGCCTAAGCTCGCGTCATACGGCATCTCGCACCAGACGCTAATGGAACCATGCAAGGCTGTCTACATCGCCGCTTGGCACTTGCGACGCCAAATGGACAAATACGGCAATACCTGGCAGGCGGTCGGTTCTTACCATTCCGAAACACCGGCGTTGCGCGACAAGTACGCCAAGCAGATCATGGCGATCCTGAACAAGTGGAACCTGCTCGCACAGCGCTGAGTGGAGCTGAGCGGCGCAAGCGGCAGGCGTAGAATGTGGCGATGGCTTCCGCTCCCCTCCCTGTCACCGTGCTCTGCGGCTTTCTTGGCGCCGGCAAGACCACGCTGCTCAATCATATCCTCGCGAACCGCGCCGGCTGGCGCGTGGCCGTCATCGTCAACGATGTCGCGTCGGTCAATATCGATGCGCAGCTGGTACACGGCGCGAGCGTGTTGTCGCACGTCGATGAGCGGCTCGTCGAGCTTTCGAATGGCTGCATCTGCTGTACGTTGCGCGACGATCTGCTGCGTGAGGTGAAGCGGCTTGCCGCAGAAAACCGCTTTGATGCGATCCTGATTGAATCGACTGGCATCGCAGAGCCGTTGCCGATTGCTGAAACCTTCACGTTCGTCGACGATGACGGCGTGGCGCTCGCCGACCTTGCCAGGCTGGACACCCTCGTCACGGTGGTCGATGCGTGCCATTTCCTGCGTGACTATGAATCGGCCGACGCGCTGGCCGACCGCGGCATGGCCGCCGAGGCCACTGATGATCGCACGCTGGTCGAGCTGCTGATCGAGCAAGTGGAATTTTGCGACGTGCTGGTGCTGAACAAGGCCGATCTGGTCAGCGCCGACGAGTTGTCCCGGCTACGGCACATCCTTGCGCGGATCAATCCGCGCGCGCGCCAAGTGGTCTCGCGCTTTGCCGACGTGCCGCTAGCCGAGGTGTTCAACACTGGCCGCTTCGATTTCGATCTGGCGGCGAGCGCGCCAGGCTGGCTTGCGTCACTGCATCACGATCATCCCGGCGAAGCCGACACATTCGGTATCAGCAATGTAGTGTATCGGTCGCGCCGGCCGTTTCATCCGCAACGTCTTTGGGACCTGCTGCACGACGAGACTGCCTGGTGCGGTGTGCTGCGCAGCAAGGGTTTTTTCTGGCTCGCGACCCGCAACGACCTTGCTGGCACGCTGTCTCAGGCCGGCACGGTATGCCGGCACGGGCCGGCCGGGACGTGGTGGGCTGCCCAGCCGCGCGACACGTGGCCGCAAGACGATGCGTTCCTGTCGGCGTTGGAAACGGACTGGCATGGAGATTGGAGCGATCCGACGATCGGTGACCGTCGCCAAGAGCTGGTACTGATCGGCGCGCATCTGAATCACGATGCGTGGCAAGCCAGGCTTGACGCGTGCGTGCTAACCGATGCGCAATGGCAAGCAGGGCAAGAAGGCGCCAATCCGTGGGCATGGCAGGGATTCGCCGACCCGTTTCCGCGATGGAGCGAAGTGTTCGATCACGTCAGCATTGTCGATGACCCACCCGGGAACACATCCGGATTGCCGGCGTTCGCCAGCTGATCAATGTAAACCACGGTGCCGCGCGCCACGTCTGGCGTGTTCGCCGGACGTGGCGCGGGGAAAGTGCACCCGCTCGTGGTCAGCGGGCGGCACGGCCGCTTGCGTCAGCGTTTAACGCTTGTTGACGACGTCCTTGAACGCCTTGCCGGCCGTGAACTTGACCGTCTTTGCAGCGGGAATCTTGATCGTCTCGCCGGTCTTCGGGTTACGGCCGGTGCGCGCCGCGCGCTTGCCCGAGCCGAAGCTGCCGAAGCCGATCAACTGGACGCTGTCGCCCTTGGACACGGCCTTCTTAATGATTTCGAGCAGCGTGTCGAGCGTCTCGCCGGTTTGCGCCTTGCTGGCGCCGGTCTGCGCGGCGACCGCGTCGATCAGTTCCTGTTTGTTCATACGTATCCTTTTAAAGTTGGTTGATTATGAACGCCACAACCGCGCCGATTATACGTGCGCGCGCCATGGCGTCGAGCCCCGCGATTTTGCTGCAAGCGCTCCCCGCACTACTCACGGCGAGGCCACATCAGCGTTGCCGCTTCCCGGCCCGAACTGGCGTACCCCCACGTGCGTGGACGGCGCTTGCTATGATAACCACGGCAAACCCTTTATTGACAAGGGTTGCGCAGAATTTACCTGCTCTTTCACACGCTGTGCGCAGTTTGTGCCGAAAAGGAACGTGATGTTCGCTCTCATCCCAATAAAAACCCGGCCAGCGTTGGTTTTTGCCAACGTTCGAGCCCGATGACTGACCCACTCATTGCCGCGCAGCTTGTGTTGCGCGAGGACGGCACCCCTTATTCACCGCTGTTTGACGACGTCTACCATAGCGCGATGGGGGGCATCGGCCAGGCACTGCACGTGTTCGTCGCGGGAAACCGGCTGCCGGCCAATTGGCAACACAAGGCGGTGTTTTCGATCGTGGAGACCGGCTTCGGGCTCGGCTTAAACTTCCTCGTCACATGGGCGCAGTGGCGCGGCGACGCCTCGCGATGCGATCGGCTGCATTTCGTTTCCGTCGAAAAATATCCGTTCAGCCGCGACGATCTTGACACGCTGCTCACGCGTCTGCTCGATTCGCATGCTGAACTCACAGATCTTGCGCGCAAGCTGGTCCGCGCCTGGCCCATGCTCACGCCCGGCATGCATCGGCTGGCGTTCGATGACGGACGCGTCACATTGACACTGGCACTGGGCGATGCAGCGCAAATGCTGCCCAAGCTTGCCGTGCGCGCCGATGCATTCTATCTCGACGGCTTCTCGCCGGCCAAAAACGACGCACTATGGTCGCCCGCGATCTTCAAGGCGCTGGCCAGGATGGCCGAAGTCGGCGCCACGTTCGCCACTTATACCTCGGCCGGCAAGGTCAAGGCTGCGCTCACCGGCGCCGGTTTCGTGCACCGTAAGGCGCAGGGCTATGGCACCAAGCGCGACATGCTAGTCGGCGAGTTTGCACCGGCCTACCGGGTCCGGCGCCATGAACCGCCGCCGCGCGCTACCTGGACGCACCGCCATGCGATCGTGGTCGGCGCGGGGCTGGCCGGCTGCGCGGTAGCCGAGCGGCTGGCTGCGCGCGGCTGGGCGATCACGCTGCTGGAACAGCGCGATGCACCGGCGAGCGCAGCTTCAGGTAACCCGGCGGGCGTGTTCCATCCGATGATCGCACGCGCAGTGACACCCGCCATGCGGCTCTCGAGTGCGGGCTTCCTGTATGCGCTGCGGGCCTGGCAGGCATTGGCCGACGCCGGCCATGCGCTGCACTGGCACGCCGGTGGGCTGCTGCAGCTCGCGCAAGACGACGTCGACGCCGCAGCGTTGCGCAACGCCATCGCCGCAGCCGGACTGCCAGCCGAATTTGCCGTCGCGGTGGACCGCGATGCGGCCAGCGCCCACGCTGGCGTCAGGCTCGAGCGCGGTGGCGTCTGGTTCCCACGTGGCGGGTGGATCGCACCACCATCGCTGTGCCGCGCCCAATTGGCCGCGGCTCGTACCACGCTTGCCGCAAACGGTCAAAGCTCGGCGTGGCGCACACTGTTCGGCGTGCGCGTTGAACAACTCGTTTATGACGCGGGAGAGTGGCACGCGCTCGATGCAGCGGGCGGGCGGATCGCCACGGCGCCCGTCGTAGTCATCGCCAACGCGCACGACGCAATCCGTCTGGGCCATTTGGCCCACACGCCGGTACGCTCGGCCCGCGGGCAATTGACGATACTGCCCCATGCCGCGCCGGCTTCGCTTCGCGTGCCCATAATCGGCGATGGCTACGCACTGGCACTGGATAACGGCCGCCTGATGACGGGTGCAAGCTACGACATGGATGACGCTGGCTTGGACGAACGGCGCACGTCACATGACGAGAATCTCAGCCGCCTGCGCGCGCTCATACCGGGAATCGCGCCGTCAGTCGACTGGGCCAGGGTACAAGGGCGGGTAGGCCTACGTTGCGTGGTCAGTGACCGGCTACCCATGGTCGGTCTGCTGGCGGACGAAGCGAATCCGATGGCGGCCGGCGCCTCCCAGTGCGGCGCACGGCTGCCGGACCTGCAACGGCGCCCAGGCCTGTACGGCGCATTCGCCTATGGTTCACGGGGCCTCGTGTGGGCGGCGATAAGCGGCGAATTGCTTGCCAGCCAGATCAACGGCGAGCCTTGGCCACTGGAGCGGGACCTGGCTGACGCATTGGATCCGGCGCGCTACCTGCTGCGCACGCTGCGCGCCACGGCTCAGCGATAGCGCCGCGTAGCGATCCGGCACGGTAATCTGACGCCCGTTCGATGGTTATCCACCTCGTACTGTGGATAACCACGTGGGTTACCCACGCACGGCATGTGGACCCATTCTGGGTAACTACTGGACGTGACCTTGCGTCAAAAAAGTTGTCCGGCAGAAGCAATGCGCGCCGCACATTTTTTCCGGAGACTTCTCAGTATGACAAGTGGATGTTTACAAGGTGTTAACTTAGGTTATCCACAGACGGAGCACTGTTTTGTTAACTTCTACTACGTTTACATATACGGTAAACCTTAAAACCAACGCCCGGTCTTGCCGAACCGGTCAAATGTGCTCTATGTCAGCGCTGCCAATTTCAACGACTACGATCCATTTATGTCCGCGCAGATAACTTGACGTGCATTGGAGCCGTTAAGGTGCCAACCTCTGCCCACGTGATACTTTGGTAATAGCCGGGTTGCCCGTACGCCGACGTCATACAACTCACGATTCGCTGTTCTTCGGGAACTGTCGTCAGCAATTTGCTATTCCACCCGTGCAGTACGGTTTGCTGATCCGTTGTCGCATGTCTTCCTGGGCATGTACCAGGTCTCGCTATGCATGGCGTTGAGCATTGGCCGCACGACGATGATTGATGTACTCCAGTAACTGGAGAAGCAGGGTTTGATTAGAGGGGAGCGAAGTGAACAAGACTCGCGTCACCGTATCGCGCAGCTGCCCGAGAATAGGCGCGCTTTCGTCAAACGCTTCGGATAGCGTCGTGCGTGCCATACATCGGTCAAAATTACCTATTGCTCATGTCACACTGCTGAATGCCGTGTTGTTTTTACCAGTTCAGGCATGTCGATTTCATTTGGGATCCGCAACGTTGCATCGGGATAGCCGGGCTATGGCAAAATCAGGCACTTTCTACTCTGCTCGTGTTTGCCCGGGCAGCCAATCCGGCTTGTCCGGCATCGTGCGGGGCGCGTCGCTATAACGAGCTGCGATGCAACGGTGAGCGCGCCTGTCAGTCGAAACAGTCATCACCTTGGCAGAATGTGCTCGACCGGTCCTATCAAGCTGCGCACTTTCTTCACGCCGCAGTGTTTTGATGCGGTGTCCGCACGGGGTGATATCGCCGCGCGTGCCGCCTGGCGGCCACGCGCAAGCCAGCGACGATCGGTGATAATGAGCCAGCCTTAAGCGCCGGTGGTGCGCAACGACTGTCCCCTAGGCAAATACTTTGCAGAAACGCTGGATACTTGACAGGAGAAGGCATCACGATGAAGTCGGCGTTTTCTTTTTTTCCGAGCTGGCCGTTAGTTCCCGACGCAGTTTTCTACGCCGGACTCGTCTTGCTGGTTGCCGGGTTGTGCGGCGAAGCCTGTTGGCGGGCGTTTCGCTTACCGCGCATTACCGGCTATGCGATCATCGGCTTGGTGGCTTCGGGCGCCGGCGCGCATGCGATTGATGCGACATTGGGTTTTTCGACTCGCTTGTTGATGGACGTGGCACTCGGACTGTTGCTGTTCGAGCTTGGCAGCCGTGTCGACTTGCGCTGGTTGCGCAAGAATCCATGGCTGATCGTATCGAGCCTGGCCGAAGGCGCGTTGACGTTCATGGCGGTGCTCGGCGCATTGCTGTTCTTAAAGATGCCGGTCGTCGAGGCCACCGTGCTAGCGGCTATCGCGATCGCGACTTCGCCTGCGATGGTAATCCAGCTCAAGACCGAACTGCGCGCGCAGGGGCAGGTCACGCAGCGGTTGCTGACCCTCGCGGCACTGAACAGTATGTACGCTGTCGTCTTGGTGAAGCTGGTGTCTGGCTGGCTGCACCAGGAGTACTACGGCAACGCGTTCGCCACGATTGTGCAGCCGATCTACTTGATCGCCGGCTCGTCGGTGCTGGCCTATGGGCTCGCGCGCAGTTGTAATTTTCTGTACCGGCGCATTGGCTTACAAGACGAGCATTCGTTTGTTGCGGTTTTTGGCCTCGTGCTGCTGGCGATCGCCATCGCACATCTGTTCAAGCTGTCGACGGTCCTGGCCTTGCTTGCGGCGGGGATCATCTTTAAGAACCTGGATGAGCGCCCGCAACTGTGGCCTGAGCATTTCGGCAGCGCCGGCTGGCTGCTCACCGTGATCTTGTTTGTGTTGACGCTGCTCAGCTTCCAATGGTCGCAGATCGCGATGGGTGGATTGGCTGCGCTTGTGTTGATCGTCGCGCGCTTTGTCGCCAAGCTGGTGGGGGTACTGGCATTTGCCAAGCCTAGCGGTATCGACCTGCGTCAAGGCATTGCGTTGGGCGTGTCGCTTGCACCGATGTCCGCGCTCGCATACTTGCTGATGGACGACACCTATGCGTTGTACCCTGACTTCGACCCCGCGTTCCGAGCCGTGCTGATGTGCTCGATTGTCACGCTGCAACTGGCTGCGCCACTGCTCGTGTATTGGGGGCTGGCGCGCGCGGGCGAACGGCGTCAATGACAATCGGCGCAGCCGCGACTCACGGCTGCGGCCAGGTGGACAATAAGCACAATCGAAGCATCCAGAGGCGTTGATCATGGCACTCGAACCCTTCATCAATTCGGAACCGTTCACGTTCGGCGTCGAGTTGGAGATCCAGGTCGTCAATACGCACGACTATGACCTGACCAAGGCCGCATCTGACCTGATGCGGCTGATCAAGGTCCAAAAGGCCCCAGGCGCGGTCACACCCGAGATCACCGAAAGCATGATCGAGCTGTCGACCGGCATTTGTCGCTCCCATGCACAAGCGCTGGACGAGCTTCGCGTGATCCGTGACATGCTGGTTTCTGCAGCCGACCAACTCAATGTCGGGCTATGCGGCGGCGGCACGCATGCATTCCAGCAATGGAATGAGCGGCAGATCTTTGACATGCCGCGGTTCCAATACCTATCGGAACTGTATGGTTATCTGGCCAAGCAATTTACCGTGTTCGGCCAGCATGTGCACGTTGGCTGTCCGGACGCGGACAGTGCATTGTTTCTATTGCATTCGATGTCGCGGTACATTCCGCATTTCATCGCGTTGTCGGCTTCATCGCCGTACGTGCAGGGCGTGGACACGGGATTTCATTCGGCGCGACTAAATTCAGTATTTGCCTTTCCACTCTCGGGCCGCGCGCCGTATGAGCTGACCTGGGAAGGTTTCGAGACGTATTTCTCGAAAATGGTCAGCACCGGCGTGGTGAACAGCATGAAGGACTTCTATTGGGACATCCGACCGAAGCCCGGCTACGGTACCATTGAGGTGCGCGTGATGGATACGCCGCTGTCGATCGATCGGGCGGCAGCGATTGCGTCATATATCCAGGCGCTCGCGCGTTACTTGCTGCTCGATCGGCCGCTGACGCTGTCCGAGGACGACTATCTCGTCTATACGTTCAACCGTTTTGAGGCATGCCGTTTCGGACTTTCCGGTGTGCTTGTCAATCCACAGACCCGTGAGCGGCGCACGATCGGTGAAGATATTTTGGCGACGCTCGCCGCACTAGAGCCGCATGCGCGCGCGCTGGGCTCGATCGACGCGCTGACTGACATCGAGCGGATCGCGCGAGGCGGCGAGAACGATGCAACCTGGCTGCGTAACGTCTTCGAGCAGGAGCAGTCGTTGCCCGAAGTGGTGCGGCAGCAGACGCTGCGCTGGCGGGGCTGACACATTACCGCGTTGCCGTTATCGCTGTGTCGGCAATTGTTTCGCAATCCCGGCTTGTATGGCGCGTGGTGGTCGCGCCCGGATCGACTTGCTGAATAACGAATAGCCCCACGGAAACTCGGCAATTTATTGTTGTCCGCCATGATATGTAGGCGTCCGGAAAGCTCGGTAAACGTTGGAAATGTTCACGCTTAACACTGTAGTCAACTCGATTCGACCTCCTCACCAGGAGGATTAGTATTTTTGTTTACAATGGTAATAGTCGTTAACAAAGGCGTACCCTCAGCGTGTAAAATCAAAAAAACGCTTTTATATCAATGAGTTATGAAAGCAATAACAATAGGAATGACGGTGTTGCCACGGTGGATCGCGATGAACAGAGGTTAGCTTGCTCCTACCGTCGGGCACGTGTTCAGAATCGATGCATCGTGATCAACGCCGTTTTTTCACTGGATTATCCACAATTTATATCCGATCGCGACATGACCTATCGTCCAGGCTCGCATAGAATGGACACGCCGACCGGTAACGTGGCCATCAGAACATCGTGGTACGAACTTTTATTGTCGGCGTCCTGGCGCACGGCAGCGCTGTGCCGGCAGTGAACCGGACGGCGGGAGCCGCAGTGCATCGCTGCGGGTTCCCGTCTTTATATTGATCTTGGATGGATTGCAAAACACGACTATGAGCGAAGGGGTCTACGGCGATAGGGTAACCGGTCGAATTACCCATGGGCTGCTGCGGCTGAGTACGGCAATGCGCAGTCAGGCTTGGGGCTGGGCAGAAGGCGCGGGCCTGACGCCAACCCAGGGAGAAATCCTGGTGTTGCTGATGCAGCGCAAGGGACCGATGCGTCTGGGCGAGATCGCGCGTGAGACGGCATTGACACCGGCCACCACCAGCGATGCGGTCAGTACCCTGGAGAGTAAGGGCTTGGTCGAGAAGCGCCGCGCGTTAGACGATGGGCGGGCACTCGCGGTGCGTCTGAGTGCGCGCGGCAAGACGGCTGCCAAGAAGGCATTGCAATGGCCCGACTTCATCGGGCATGCGCTCGGTGTGCTGCGCACGGAGGAGCAATCGCACTTCTATCGCTCATTGTTGAAAATGATTTGGCAGATGCAGGAGAAAGACCATATTCCGCGTCACCGGATGTGTGTCTCATGTACTCATTTTGTGCCGAGCAAAACCCCGAAGAAAACACCGCACCGGTGCGAATTGCTCGATCTGTCAATGGGCGACACAGACCTGCGGCTCGATTGTTCGGTCTTCGAAGAAGCTGACGTACCCACACAGAAGAGAACCTGGAAGATCTTCTCGCAAGCCGCCTGAGGGCGGGCGCCGCAATGTCGTGGCGGCAGCGCCTGGCACCAGGCATGGCGAGGGCGGGGCGCGCGGCACGTTGCAGCCGGCGCGCGCCTGCAGCGGCGTGCCCCTATACTATGCTCGTGCACAGTATGCCACTACCTGGAATCGTGCTGCGATGAGCGTCCTCTTTTCTCCGTTCCGACTGCGCGACGTGACGCTTGCGAACCGGATCGTCATCTCGTCGATGTGCCAGTATTCAGCGTCGCCGGGCTGGGCCACGGACTGGCACACGATCCATGGGCCAACTGGCGCTGTCCAGGGCCGGCATGCTAGGCATCGACGAGGTGAGCGCGGTGGAATCGGCCGGCCACATCATGCCGGCGGACCTTGGACTATGGGACATGCGCGGCACGGCTCGTCGGTACGATCCGCGATGCATTCGACGCGTACCCGCGTTGAACAGCACAATGGTGTGCGTGTACGATGCGGAGTTTCACAGTTGATTCTTCGGGAAGGAACGATTCGATGAGTTCACGCAGGATCGCCGTGCGCCGCTCTGGAGTGCATGGCAAAGGCGTGTTCGCGACCAGCAAGATTGCGCCGGGCGAGCAGCTGATCGAATACAAAGGAGAGCGCATTTCTTGGAAGGAAGCGCTGCGTCGTCATCCGCACGATCCCGAGCAGCCAAACCATACATTTTATTTCGCGCTGGATGACGGCACAGTGATCGATGGCAAGGTCGACGGCAACAGTGCGCGCTGGATCAACCATTCGTGTGCGCCGAACTGCGAAGCGCAGGAGATCGACGGGCGCGTATTCATCCATGCGATCCGCGCGATCGAGCCGGATGAGGAGTTGTTCTACGACTATGGGCTGGTTATCGACGCGCGGCTGACAAAGAAGCTGAAGAAGGAATATGAATGCCGGTGCGGCGCAAAGCAGTGCCGCGGCACGATGCTCGCCTCCTCGTCGCCGGTGCCCGACAGCGGTAAGAAGTCGCGTGCCGCCAGCGGCGACGCGAAGCCGCGTAACGGCAGCCGCCAGCGCGGCGATTCGGCTTTGGCGAAGAAAAAGCGCTGAACGCAGCCCGCCCGCAACGGCGGACCAGGTTGCATGCGTAGGCCGCGCCGGGCTCAGTGGGCCGGCTCCGACAGCGCGTCATCGTGTCCAGGCTTGCGCGACGAGGGCAGCGGCAGGCGTACAATGAATCGCGCTCCGCCGTCTGGCGCATCTTCATAGTGCACCGAGCCGCCGTGCAGCGCGATGATGTCCCGTACGATGGCTAGCCCAAGGCCCGCGCCCGTCGGCCCTTCGCTGCCGGTCTGCGCGTCGCCGCGGAAAAAGCGCTTGAACAGGTCGGCATGCAGCGCTTTCGGCACACCGGGGCCGTTATCCTCGATAACCACTTCCGCCCAGCGGCGCAGTTCAACAGGCGGCTGGGTGTCGGGGGTGCGGGCGGGTTCGACGGCTGCAGTCGCGCGATCGTCGGTCGATCCGTCATCGTGAAGCGGGGCATCGACACGGCCGACCGTGACCGTGACCGTGCCGCCGCCGCTGGGCCGCGCCGGTGGGACATATTTAAGCGCGTTATCAATTAAGTTGCCGATGACTTCGCGTAGCAGCACCGGATTGCCCCGCACGATCAGCGGTTTGCCATCCGGTGGCGGATCGTAGTGAAAACCTAGATCCAGCTGCGCGGCCAGCGCACGGGGCACCCATTCCGCGCCAGTGTCGAACGCAAGCTCGGTCAGGTCGATCTCGACGAATCGCGCGTTTTGCTCCTCCGGTTCCGCACGGGCCAACGACAACAATTGGTTAGATAGGCGCACTGCGCGGTCCGCCGAGGTGCGCAGCTCGTGTAACGCAAGCCGCAACGTCGTGTTGTCCTTGGCCACGCTGGCCTGTTCAGCATGCAGCTTGACTGCGGTCAACGGCGTGCGCAATTGGTGCGCGGCATCGGCAATGAACTTGCGCTGTGCGTCCAGTGCCGCCTTCAACCGATCGAGTAACGCGTTCAGTGCACTGGTCAACGGGCGGATTTCCAGTGGCACATGCGTTTCGTCCACGGGCTCCAGCGATCGGTGCGTCTGGCGGTTCAGCGAGTCAGCCAGGTCGGTGAGCGGATTCAACTGCTGGTTGACTACGCGCCATACAATTACCCAGCCGGCGAACAGCAAAATCACTAGTGGCATCATGATCGCGACAAGGAATTCAGCGGCGATCTGGTAGCCGTGGGTGACGTGTTGACCTACCTCGATGATGATTGCATCGCCGTTCACCTGTTCGACCCGTACCTGAGCCACCCGTACCAGGCTGTCGCCATAGCGGGCATCGAACACGTACGCGTAGCGCAGGTGCCGCACCCGCGTGCCATGCAGCGGCAATGCCGGGTCGCCGGCGATCAGCTGGTTGCCGCAGCTCACACGGTAGATCAACTGCTGCGCTGGATCAGAAAACATCGCATGGGTGAGCGGTGGCACGGTCCGCGGCGCGTCCGGTCCGGATAGCTCGACCTGCCGTCCAATTGCGCTGGCCAGGTCGACCATCGAGCGGTCAACGACCCGCTCGGTGTATTCCCACGCGAGCCAGTACGCGATGAGTCCGCTCATCAACGCCAGCATTGACAATGGCGCCGCCAGCTTGCGCAGCAGCGAGCGACGCAGACTCTTGGCGGTGGTCACGAGTTTTGGCGGATTTCCTGAAGCAGGTAGCCGAAGCCGCGCACGGTCACAATTTCAACGCGGCAATGCTCGAGCTTCTTGCGTACGCGATGCACATAGACCTCGATCGCTGTGTCGCCGAGGTCACCGCCGAAGTGCGTCAGATGATCCTGCAACTGCGCCTTGCTGACCACGCGCCCGTGGCGCAACAGCAGCATCTCGAGTACCGCGAACTCGCGCGGCGACAACTCGAGCGGTTTGTCGTCGTTGAAGATGCGCCGATCGACGCCGGATAGCCGCAGTCCACCGAGGCTTACCTCCGGGCGCGGCATGTCGCCATGCGATCCGCTGCGGCGCATGATCGCACGGATCCGGGCTTCGAGTTCGGCCGGCTCGAACGGTTTGATCATGTAGTCGTCGGCGCCGCTGTTCAAGCCCTGCACGCGGTCGTTCAATTCGTCGCGGGCGGTCAGCACAATGACCGGCGTATGGCGATTCGTCTGCCTGAATCGCGCCAGCAACGTCATGCCGTCGATGCCCGGCAAACCGAGGTCGAGGATCACGAGTTCATGCCGGTTCTGCGTCAAGGCCTGTTCCGCAAAAATGCCGTCGTGGACCATGTCCACCGTGAAGCCCGCCTGCTCTAGGCTGCTCTGGATACCCCGTGCGATGGGGCGGTCATCTTCGATCAGGAGAAGTCGCATGGAAGTCGCTCAAGTACAATGGGTTGGACCGCCTGCTGGGGCGACAACGCCCCACGTTTTGCACAAGGGCCCGTGATGTCCAATATCTCGATTCACGAACTAGAAGCTGCAATCAACTACTGGCGTGCTCGCTCGCCGTCCACCGGCGATGAATTGCGCTTGGGCAACGAGGCGAGCGCGCTATCGAAACCTTATGCGCTTTTGATTGTAACGCGTCAGCACGCCATTCCGGAGGACGCGCTAGAGCCCGTGGCACGTCAGGCGTGGCAGGCTTACATACGGCTGAACGAGCGCTGACATGGATGAAAGGCAGGGCCCGCGCGAGCTTTCAACAGCATGACGCGCCGGTGATCGAATCGATGAAGCTGGCCAGTTCGACGTCGCGCAGGGTGATGCCGCCTGCTTCATGCGTGGCCAGCGTAATTTCGACCCGATTGTAGACATTGGACCATTCCGGGTGATGGTTCATTTCCTGCGCCTTGATCGCCACACGGGTCATGAAGCCGAACGCCGCGTTGAAGTCAGCGAACTGCAACTGGCGCCGAATCGCGTCGCGGCCGCTGACCGGCTGCCACGCGGGCAATGTCGAGCCGAGCTTTGCGCGCTCGTCGGTGCTGAGTTTTTGGATCATGTCGTCACTTGTTCCTGCAGTAGATCAACATAGGCATGCGGCACGAGGTCTGTGTCGGAGACGCCCAGCTTGCCGAAGATATCGAGTGCTTCCGCCTCACCGACCGCTTCCTCGTCATCCTGCGCGAGCACGACTTCAAGCTCGATAAAATCCCCCAGGCCGTCGACGCGATCCAGGTGGATCCGGGTGCGGCCGGCCAGGTAGACGGTGCGCTCCTTCGTGACGATGCCGCGCGTGCCCAGTGCCGCAGCCAGTAGCGCATGCGTGGCGTGCGGATTCGCGACCGGACAGCGCTGGTAGAACGACACTTTGGGGCCATCGCGGTCATCGCGCTGGTAGAAGATTAACTCGGCTGGCGTGCCATCCTCAAACTGCCGTAATTTCAGCCTGCCGCGCGGCACATCGTAGAAGTGATCCTGCTGGCGGTACACCAGCGGGGCATCGCCGCTGGCGAGCGCCGCCGCACGCGCGCGCAGCGCGTCGATGTTCGGAACCCGGGCCTTGATCTCGATGTTGCGTGCCATTGATTTCTCCACGACGATGGGTGGGGTAAATGGCCGAACGGCGCCTGCCGTTCGGCTGCTCATGCAGCTTAGCGTATCATCGTGTCATTGTGCCGTTGTTGTTCGACCAGCCGCAGCGCAGCAGCAATCGCCGGCTCGTGGCGACGTCAGCGAGTACGACTACATTATTGTGGGGACGGGCACGCCAAGCTGCGTGCTGGTGAACCGGCTCTCGGCGGATCCGGGCATCCGGTTGGGGGCGAGCAGACGAACCAGACATTACATGTTTTCAAGCGAAGACAAGGTTTCAGAAGAGTCGCTGGCGATTGCCATGCGAATCCATGATTTGCTGAACCGGCATGGTGTGGGCAAACGCCAGCACGCGGTGGAGATTCAGCGCATTCTCGGGCTGAGCTATTCGCAGGCCCACCGGAAAATGAAGGGGGCCAATCCGTGGACCATTGCGCAGGTCAAGGCGGTGGCGCAAGCGTATGGCGAATCGGCGGCGATGCTGCTCGAGGGCATCGACTCGAGCGAGCCGGTTGGCGCCATAGCCGCGAAGATGCAAGAAGCGGTGTTTTATGTTGGCGAGGCTGTCTATCGTTGCCTAGCCGAGATTGGAGAGCGGGCGCATGACGTGTCGGGGCTGGAGTTCGTGGCGCTCAAGGAGGGCAATCGATGGAAGGTGTTTCCACTCGAGTCGGCGCCTGGGGGCGACTATTTCGTGGTCGAGCAGATCTTGATACGCCCTCGAGGCGCGCCCGAGTCGAGTCCGGTCATTGCGATACTCGATGACGATGCGCTATTGACTGCCGAGATGTGCTCATATTTCCACTCTCATGGCTATGTTGCGCGGCCGTACAACACGGAGGCGACGTTTCGCGCGGCGCTTCGCGAGAACGTGTTCGACGGCTTCATTGTTGACTGGCTACTGGAAAGCGGCACGGCAGAGCAGACCATTCAATCGATCCGGCAGTCGCGTCACGGCGACGCGCCCATTTTGCTGCTGACCGGCAAGCTCGTGACGGGCGAGGCGAACGAGGACGATGTGGCGCGGGTGATCCAGCAATACGATGTGAAGCCCTTTGAGAAGCCGGCGCGACTGAACTGGGTGGCGGTGGAGCTGGCGCGGCGGCTCAAAGCGGGGGCGCCCGGCTAGGACCGCCCATAACGCGCGAGCTGCTGCGCTGCAAGCAGTGCCGGGAAAACCGCTTGCTGTGCAACGAGCACCGATTGGTTTCGCTTGCTGAGTGACTCAGTCACCTTCATCACGTGCATCGTCTTTATTGTCTGTGTGCTTTCATTCAGGCACGGCGTGGTGGGTGAAACTGTCCTCTGCGTGGCTGCCTCAGACGTTGCGGTTGAAACAGGGGTGTGTGGCGCATCACGGCAATGTAACGGGAAGGCACCCATTTTGAGCGTCATGCACCACTAGGGTAAATGCTAGTTGTTGCTGGGGAGGTGATTGTTTAATCTTCAAACCGTTCGACGCACCGGATTGACAGGTGGAGAACGAGGAGACAAGTGGCGCAAAGCGCCCGAAAAAGAAAGCGCTGTTGGATAAGTGTCCAACAGCGCTTTTTATTTGTGCTGTCGATTGATGTTTATCAGACAATTGCGTTGTCACCGATTGTATTTCAGCCTGATTTAAGTGGCCGCGTCACGCGGTGTGACAGTGGTGTGTGCCGGACACACGATCGGTACGGGTGCAGCGAGCGTAGGGAGAATCACAACATGGAGGAGAGCGGGATATCTGTCCGGCTTAAAGGTATGCGCCGATTCGCCGTCTCTTCTGCGTCATCGACGGATGATGCAATGTATGCTCGATATGCCGATTCGCCTGCTGAGTGCTGAGGAAACAACGCGTGGTTTTTCTGAAATAATAATAATTTAAATAAATAGTCGATTACGATCAACGGCTGCCCGACGCGGCCCGGTTGTCCGAATATTGAATTATTTACTCAACTATATCGGTCTGTATGCCATTGTCGCAATTGGACTCGTGGTGTTGACCGGCGTCGTCATCACGGCGCTGGCAGCGCATCGATAGATGTGTTCGGTGCTGGAGAATGCCACTACTCGGATCAGAGGGAGCCGGTTTCAGCTCGTTCCCGCGGCTCAAGGAGCGGCGCAAGCAAGCCACGGGCGCGTTGTCCGGCGCAGAGCGACGAATGTTGGCAGTGAGCCGTACGGTGATGGGCAAGCCCGATCTACCGGTGCTCGACGAGCCGAGCCAGGGATTGGCGCTGCTGATCGCGAAGAAGACTGGCATATCATCGGAGACCTGCGCAGGACTAGCGTGGCGACGTGGTTGCTTGAGCAACGCGCGCGCCGCATTGTAGACATTCGACTACGGTTACATAATAAAAACTGGTAACTTGATGCTGGAAGGCCCGGCAGCGTCACTTGCATTGAATCCGCGCGTGTTTGAGAGATCTGCATGTGATCAAGACATACCTAAGCCTTGCCAAGAAGGCTGCGGCGCCGCGTCTCCTTGCGGCCGGCCTCGCGGCTAGGGCTGGCGCGGCGATGATCCCGCACTTGTTTCACGTGAAACACGACGCTTTTTTGTGCATAAATCGTGCGGATCAATTCATCAGTGTAGCCGAGCCGCTATAATTCGCGGATTCTCTTATCTCTTTTACAGGGGCGTGCACGGTTGCTCGGCGCGTCATCATCATGCTTTACCCCACCGAATTTGATGTCATCGTGGTTGGCGGCGGACATGCCGGCACCGAAGCCGCGCTTGCTTCCGCCCGAATGGGCGCGAAGACGTTGCTGCTGACACATAACATCGAGACGCTTGGCCAGATGAGTTGCAACCCGTCGATTGGGGGCATTGGTAAAGGACATCTAGTCAAGGAGGTCGATGCTTTGGGTGGGGCAATGGCGGCTGCCACCGATGAAGCTGGAATCCAATTTCGTATTCTCAATTCGTCCAAAGGCCCTGCCGTTCGAGCAACGCGCGCGCAAGCTGACCGTATTTTGTATAAGGCAGCGATTCGACGTCGTCTGGAAAACCAATCGAACCTGTGGTTGTTCCAGCAATCCGTTGACGACCTGATCATTGAAGGCGACCGTGTAGCAGGTGCTGTCACGCAGGTCGGTATTCGCTTCCGGTCCCGTGCGGTTGTCTTGACTGCAGGCACGTTCCTGGACGGCAAAATTCATGTCGGCTTGAACAACTATACGGGCGGTCGCGCCGGTGATCCGGCCGCGGTGTCGTTATCAGCGCGTCTGAGAGAACTGAAGCTGCCACAGGGACGATTGAAGACCGGCACACCGCCTCGGATCGATGGCCGATCCATCGATTTCTCAAAGCTGGAAGCGCAACCGGGTGATCTGGATCCCATTCCGGTATTCTCGTTCCTGGGTCGTGTGGACCAGCACCCCCGGCAAGTGCCTTGTTGGGTTACACATACGAACGCGCGGACGCACGAAATCATTCGTAGTGGCCTGGATCGCTCACCGCTGTACACCGGCGTGATTGAAGGCGTAGGCCCCCGCTATTGCCCGTCGATCGAGGACAAGATTCATCGATTCGCCACCAAGGAATCTCATCAGATCTTTTTAGAGCCGGAAGGGCTGACGACAAACGAGTTCTATCCGAATGGTGTCTCGACCAGCTTGCCGTTCGACGTGCAACTGAACCTGATTCGCTCGATGAAAGGTCTCGAGCATGCCCATATCCTACGGCCGGGTTATGCAATCGAATATGATTATTTTGATCCACGGGCGCTGAAGGCATCGCTGGAGACGAAGGCGATCGCAGGATTGTTTTTTGCCGGACAAATCAACGGAACGACGGGGTATGAAGAAGCCGCTGCTCAGGGGCTACTGGCGGGCATCAATGCGGGGCGCTTTGTGCAGCAGCGCGATGCATGGGTGCCCCGTCGCGACCAGGCGTACTTGGGTGTGCTCGTCGACGATCTTGTGACGCGAGGCGTATCGGAGCCTTACCGGATGTTCACCAGCCGGGCTGAATACCGGTTGAGCCTGCGCGAAGACAATGCTGATATGCGGCTGACGGAAATCGGTCGGGAATTGGGTGTCGTGGATGACGTGCGCTGGGGGGCGTTCTCGCGTAAACGCGACGCTGTTTCACGTGAAACAGCTCGTTTGAAGTCGATATGGGTCAATCCCAAGACGTTGCCGGAGGAGGATGCGGTTGCGTTACTGGGCAAGCCGATCGACCATGAATACAGCTTAGCGGATTTGTTGCGCCGTCCTGGAGTGAGCTATGACAGCTTGATGGCACTGCAGGCTAGCCGTTATGCACCACCCGACGTATTGGTCGACGATCCGGGGTTACGTGAGCAAGTCAAATACCAGATCGAGATCGGGATCAAATATCAGGGCTATATCGCGCGACAAGCAGGCGAAATCGAGCGGAACGAAGCGCATGAGAATACCCGGCTGCCGGCGGACTTGGATTATGCGCAGGTCCGCGGATTGTCGTTCGAGGTCCGCCAAAAGCTGAATCATCATCGTCCTGAGACCATCGGCCAAGCGTCACGGATTTCCGGCGTGACACCCGCGGCCATTTCGCTGTTGATGGTTCATCTGAAGAAAGGTCTGGGTCGCTCGACACTGAAAAAAAGCGCAGTAGCGGCGAATAACCCTCTCACTGAACCGGAAGCCGTCGATGCCACAACGGACGCTTCCTCCACTCGATCTATCGCGCAATGATCCGTACCGGGAGTGGGGCAACTCGAAGCGCCCCAGAAAATTTTGCGGCGCAACGGCCTGAACTTGAACTATTGTTGCGTGGTGGTGCCACCGAGCTGGGCGTTCCGCTGTCGGAGGAACAGATCGGCGGATTGCTGGACTATGTTGGCTTGCTGGCGAAATGGAATGGAGTCTACAACCTGACGGCGATTCGCGAGCCACGCCAAATGGTGATCCAGCACCTGCTCGATTCGCTGGCGATTGTGCCGCATATCGCATCCCGTTCGCCAGCGTCGTTGCTTGATGTCGGTTCGGGCGGTGGTCTGCCAGGAATCGTGATCGCGCTCGCTATGCCGTCTTGCGACGTAGTGACCAACGATATCGTGCACAAGAAAACCGCATTCCAGCAGCAAGCCAAGGGATGCTTACGCTTGTCGAACCTTTCTATCGTGACCGGCCGCGTACAGACGTTGCGCGCCGAGATTGACGGGCGGGGACGATTCGATGCAATCGTATCGCGCGCGTTCGCGGAGTTGGCCGATTTTGTGACGCTCACTCGGCATCTGGTCACGCCAGGCGGCGCGTTATGGGCCATGAAGGGCGTGCGTCCGGATGAGGAGATCGCCCGGTTGCCGGCTGGCGCGACGGTGCGCCAGGTCATTCGTCTGGCTGTTCCGTCGCTCGATGCTGAGCGTCATCTTGTTGAAATAGCTGTGGAGTCTGAATGAGCGATGCTGACAACACCCTGGCCGAGTCGCGCGTGGTGAACGCGACAAGCCCCGCAGGCCAGCAAGGCGTGGCCAAGATCTTTTGTATCGCAAACCAGAAGGGCGGAGTTGGCAAGACCACGACGTCAGTTAACCTCGCCGCGAGCCTGGTGAGGCAGGGACAACGCGTGTTGCTGATCGATCTCGATCCACAAGGCAACGCGACGATGGGCAGTGGCGTGGATAAGGCCAATTGCGCTAACACTGTCTATGAGGTATTGGTCGATGGCGTGGCGATCGCCGATGCCTGCACCCGCGCGCCGACGTCGGGATACGACGTGTTGCCGGCAAATCGTGAGCTTGCAGGAGCCGAGGTCGAGCTTGTGAGCGCGCCGCAACGCGAGCGACGGCTCAAGGATGCGCTGGCCAAGGTCGCCGATGCTTACGACTTTGTGCTGATCGATTGTCCACCGGCACTATCGTTGCTGACCCTAAATGGCTTATGCGCGGCGCATGGTGTGATCATCCCGATGCAGTGCGAGTACTTCGCGCTCGAGGGATTGTCCGACCTGGTCAATACGATCAAGCACATTCATGCGAACTTGAATCGCGAGCTGACCGTGATCGGCCTGCTGCGGGTCATGTTCGATCCACGCATCACGCTGCAACAGCAGGTATCAGACCAATTGAAGCAGCATTTTGGCGACAAGGTATTCAATGCAGTGATTCCGCGCAATGTCCGGCTGGCCGAGGCACCCAGCTATGGGATGCCGGGTATCGTATTCGATGGTGCGTCACGGGGCGCCCAGGCATACCTGCAATTTGGTGCGGAAATGATTGAGCGCGTGCGTGCGCTTTAGGACCTGTTTGCGCAGGCACAGGTCGGGTGAAACAGGCGTCGCGGCGAAGTCGCGTCGCGAAGGACGATGATGAACGCAGCAGTCAAGAAGAAGGGATTGGGTCGGGGCCTCGATGCACTGCTCGGAGGCAGTGCCGACATTACCGAGGTCGTCAAGCAACAGGGTTTGCCGAGCGTGCTGCCGCTGGACCGGCTGCAACCCGGCAAATATCAGCCGCGCACGCGGATGGACGAAGGCGCATTACAGGAGCTTGCTGCGAGCATCCGCGCGCAGGGGTTGATGCAGCCGATTCTGGTGCGACCGGTAGCGGCGCAGCGCTACGAGATCATTGCCGGGGAACGGCGTTTTCGCGCGGCACGGCTCGCTGGCCTCGACGAGGTGCCGGTGCTAGTCAAGCAAGTCGCGGACGAAGCAGCGGCCGCGATGGCGCTGATCGAGAATATCCAGCGCGAGGATCTCAATCCGCTCGAGGAGGCGCAGGGCATCCAGCGGCTGCTCGACGAATTCAAGTTCACGCACGAGCAAGCGGCCGAATCGCTCGGACGCTCGCGTAGCGCGGTGTCGAACCTGCTGCGACTGCTCAATCTGGCGCAGCCGGTTCAGACCATGCTGCTGGCGGGCGATCTCGACATGGGACATGCCCGGGCATTGTTGGCCGTGGATGGCGCGACCCAGATCACGTTGGCGAACCAGGTGGTTAACCGTCGATTGTCGGTTCGTGAAACGGAGAAGCTGGTTGCGGCCATCGCCAAGGAGACCCCGCCATCGGCCAAGCGAGCGAGCCAGGAGCGCAGCCGTGACATTATGCGGCTCGAAGAGGAGGTGTCCGACCTGGTCGCGGCCACGGTCAGGATCAAGATGGGGCGGCGTGGTCGTGGGCAGCTGACCATCGACTTTGGTAGCCTCGATGCATTGGATGGCATCCTGGCACGCCTGCGTCGCGACGCGACTGCGTGATGTCGCCTCACGAAGCGCCGTCGCGCCTTGAGCAATGCAAGCAGGACGCCGGCTCCGCGCAGCCCGACGCTGTGCCACGCGGCGCGGGCGTCGCATATCGCCGGCTCCATCGCGTCATCGTGATGGTGTGCCACGGGCTTGCTAAGGAGCCCATACTGGCGACGCTGGTTACGGCGTTTGTGCTATTGCAGTGTGTTCACCCGCAGCCCTGGCGCACTATGCCGGCCCGGATCGATTGGCAAACCGTGATGACGTTGGCCGGTCTGCTGATGCTGACCAAAGCCGTCGAATATTCAGGATTTCTAACATGGGCGTCGCATCGCCTGGTGCGTCGCATCCGCAGTGAGCGTGGCCTTGCGTTGTGGCTCGTGCTGCTCGCTGCCGGCCTGTCAACGCTGCTCACCAATGACGTTGCGTTATTGGTGGTCGTTCCGCTCATGCTGTCGCTGCATACGCTCGTGCCGCTGCCCGTCGGCCGCCTGGTGATCCTCGTAGCTTTGGCGGTTAATGCCGGCTCCATCCTGACCCCGTTGGGCAACCCGCAGAACCTGTTCCTGTGGCAGCGCAGCGGCGAGTCGTTCGTTGCGTTCATCGTCGCGCTTGCGCCGTTGTGCGCCGCACTGATGGCCGTGCTGCTAGCGTTGACGCTGGTGACATGCCGCGCGCGACCATTGGACTTGTCACGCGATCCATTGCCGGGCACGCTCGACCGACCGTTATTCTGCGCTGCCGCGGTCTCGTTCGCCGGCTTCGTGGCGCTAGCCGACGCACATCATGCCGGAATCGGCCTTGCGTTGGTGGCACTGGGCTTGGGGGCGTGGCGGCGCGACATCGTGATGCGCATCGACTGGCTGTTGCTGCTGATCTTCGTGCTGATGTTTGTCGTGCTGCGCAGTGCCGCGTCGCTGCCGATCGTGCACCGACTGCTGGCGGGCGCCGACCTCGCGCGGCCGGGGTCGGCCTACCTTGCCGGCGCACTGGTGTCGCAGCTCATTAGCAATGTGCCGGCGGCGATCATACTCGCCGAGTACTCGCAGGATTGGCGCGCGCTCGCATTCGGCGTCAGCGTCGGCGGCTTTGGCATCGCAATCGGTTCGCTGGCGAACCTCATTGCGATGCGCCTGGTCGGCGCGCATGGCAACTGGTGGTACTTTCACGTGATTTCGCTGCCGTTTTACGTGCTTGCGTTGCTGCTGGGCAGGATGTTGTTGTAGCGCAGGCGTGCACCATGACGCATGCCCCGCGTCAGCGTGCAGTAAGGAAAACGCTAAGGCAAAGCGACACTGTACATCGCTGCACGCCGGGCCGGTGCGCTGGTGCCGGCGACAATAAAGCCTTGAATACGCTGCAACAATCGCTTACAATCGCCCGGATTTATCAGCTTGCCTATCCCGAAAGGCGCGTGTAAGCGTGGTGGGACTGCAGAGGATGTGTGATGACGACCGGCGTACCGGAAAACGAGCGTGATCCGGCCGTTGCGTCGGGTTCGGTGCCATCGCCTTGCAAGCCATCCAACCGGCCCGCCACTGCGCACAACGATCGGGACGACGAGCTGGAAGATAACGACATCGTTCCGCTCACCCGGGGCGAAGCCGAACGAATGTTCGGGCCGCAGGTGAGCCGTCCATCGCGCGTCACACCGATGAAGGTCGTGACAGCGCAAATGGTTGTATCCCTGGCAGCGGCGCTCGCGTGGTGGCTGTTTTCAAAGTCGCCGGGGCATGCTGCGCTGTCCGCGGTGTTGGGCGGGGCGATATGCTGGGTGCCGAGTGCGTTGTTCGCGGCACGCCTGAGGAGGAAGGGCAGCACCGAGAGCATTCTTGCCTGGGTGCTGGGCGAGGCGGTCAAGATCGCGTCGACGGTCGCGATGTTTGTTGTGACCGCGATGCTGTATCGGAACGTCCACTGGCTCGCGCTGCTTGTCACCTACCTCATTGCGCTGAAAACGTACTGGCTCGCGCTGGCATGGCGCTGAGCGGTGCGGTACCCGACGAAGCAAGTTTTCGATTTATTGGATTGACACGTCATGGCCGCTAGCGCAGGAACGCATCTGGATCCGTCCGAGTATATCCAGCACCACTTACAGAATTTCGCGACGAAGCACCAGACTTCGATCGTTGACTTCTCGATCATCAACCTCGACACGCTGTTTTGGTCGATCGCGATGGGGCTAGTCACGATCGTGTTACTGGCGATGGCTGCGCGTGCTGCAACGCCAGGGGTGCCGGGCCGGTTCCAATGCGCGATTGAAATGCTGGTCGAGATGGTCGAGGACCAGTCGAAGGCAATCGTCCATGGCAATCGCCGCTTTATCGCCCCGCTGGCGCTGACCGTGTTCATCTGGGTTGCGTTGATGAACTCGCTGGACTTTATTCCGGTCGATCTGCCGGGCCGCATCATCGAATGGATCGGCCTGTCGAGCACAATTTCACATCATCGGCTCGTGCCAACCGCCGACTTGAACGGCACGCTGGGTATCGCGATCGGCGTGCTCGTGCTGATGTTGTATTACAACGTGAAGATCAAGGGGCCCGGCGGCTTTGTACGCGAGCTGGTGTCGGCACCATTCGGCTCAAACCCGTTTCTTTGGTTGCCGAACTTGTTGCTCAACCTCATCGAGTTTCTCGCCAAGACCGTTTCGCTCGGCATGCGGTTGTTTGGGAACATGTACGCGGGCGAGCTGCTGTTCCTGCTGATCGCGCTGCTAGGTAGCATCTGGAGCTTTGGTGCGGACACCACGGTGCTCGGCTTTGTCGGTCACGTGCTCGCCGGCAGCATCTGGGCGATCTTCCACATCCTGATCGTGCTGTTGCAAGCCTTCATTTTCATGATGCTGACGCTGGTTTACCTCGGCCAGGCACATGATGCTCACTAAAGCGTCACCAGCTCAACAAGTTTAGATTTTCAGTTTTTGAGTCTTTTAAAAAGGAGTGATCATGCAAGCTTTCATCGCCAACATCCAGGGTCTGACCGCCATCGGTATCGGCATTATTATCGGCCTGGGTGCGATCGGTGCCTGCCTCGGTATCGCGTTGATGGGCGGCAAGTACATCGAAGCCTGCGCGCGTCAGCCGGAATTGATGAACCCGCTGCAGACCAAGATGTTTCTGCTTGCCGGTCTGATCGATGCGGCGTTCCTGATCGGCGTTGGTGTGGCTATGCTGTTTGCGTTTGCGAACCCACTGCTGTCGAAGCTCGCTGGCTAAGGTTTTCGGTTACCACGCGCCGCATGATGCGCGGCGTATTGTAGAAACGGGCGCGAGCTTCGCTAGGTCCTGCGAACGCGCCCGCTTTCAATTCCGGCAAAGCTATCGTTAAGGAAACACCGTGAATCTGAACGCAACTTTGATTGCGCAAATGGTCGTGTTCCTGATCCTCGCGTGGTTCACGATGAAGTTCGTGTGGCCACCGCTGATCAGCGCGCTCGACGAACGTGCGAAAAAGATCGCCGATGGGCTGGCCGCCGCCGACAAAGGCAAGACGGAACTCGAGGCGGCCCACAAGCGGATCGACCAGGAATTGGCAAACGCGCGCAACGAAGGACAGCAGCGCATTGCGGAGGCGGAAAAGCGTGCCCAGCTCATGGCCGACGAGATCAAGCGCAACGCACAGGCTGAAGCGGCGCGGATCATCGCGCAGGCGAAGGCCGAGGCCGAGCAACAAGTGGTCAAGGTCCGCGACGCATTGCGCGGCGATGTCGCCGCCTTGGCGCTCAAGGGTGCTGAGCAGATCTTGAAGCGCGAAATCGACCAGAACGCGCACGTCGAGCTGCTGAATCAACTGAAAGCCGAGCTCTGATCATGGCCGAACTAGCAACCATCGCCCGTCCGTACGCCGAGGCGCTGTTTGGCGTAGCGTCGACCGATCGTGCCGCCGATCTGGCCACCTGGTCCGCCCTGGTGCAGGAGTTGGCGCAGGTTGCGCGTCTTCCCGAGGTGCTGTCGATTGTATCGAGCCCGAAGGTGGGCCGCCAGCAGGTCGTCGATCTGCTACTTGCCGCGCTGAAGTCGTCGGTAAAGGACTCGCCTGCCGCGAAGAACTTTGTGCAGATGCTGGTGGAGAACCACCGGGTTCAGTTGCTGCCCGAAATCGCTGCCCAGTTCGATGCATTGAAGAATGCCCAGGAAGGTGCAGCCGACGTGACCATCGAGAGTGCGTTTGCGCTGGATGAGCAGTCGCTTGCCGATCTGGTCGCGGCGCTCGAGCGCAAGTTCCAGCGCAAGCTAAAGCCGACGGTGAAGCTTGAGCCTGCACTGATCGGCGGCGTGCGGGTGACGGTCGGCGACGAAGTGCTTGATACCTCGGTCCGCGCGCGGCTCGCGGCGATGCAAACGGCGTTGACCGCATAACCGCATTGCGACTCGCCAGCGTCACGCCAACGCGACGCGCAACAGAATTGAACATCAGGAGCGATTATGCAACTCAACCCCTCTGAAATCAGCGAGCTGATCAAGAGCCGGATCCAGGGACTGGAGGCCGACGCTGACGTTCGCAATCAGGGAACTGTGGTCTCTGTGACCGACGGTATCGTCCGCATCCACGGCCTGTCGGACGTGATGCAAGGCGAAATGCTGGAGTTTCCGGGCAACACGTTCGGCTTGGCGCTGAATCTGGAGCGCGACTCGGTCGGCGCGGTGATTCTCGGTGAATTCGAGCACATTTCCGAAGGCGACACGGTTAAGACGACGGGCCGCATCCTCGAGGTGCCGGTTGGTCCGGAGCTGATCGGCCGCGTCGTCGATGCGTTGGGCAACCCGATCGATGGCAAGGGTCCGATCAACGCGAAGACCACCGATGCGATCGAAAAAATCGCGCCGGGCGTGATCTGGCGCAAGTCGGTGTCCGAGCCGGTGCAAACCGGCCTAAAGTCGATCGATTCGATGGTGCCGATTGGCCGTGGCCAGCGCGAGCTGATCATCGGCGACCGTCAGACCGGCAAGACCGCCGTGGCCGTTGACGCGATCATCAACCAGAAGGGCAAGAACCTGACGTGTATTTACGTCGCGATCGGCCAGAAGGCGTCGTCGATCATGAACGTCGTGCGTAAGCTCGAAGAGCATGGCGCGATGGATTACACGATCGTTGTGGCTGCCTCGGCATCCGATTCCGCTGCGATGCAATTTATCGCGCCGTACGCCGGCTGCACGATGGGCGAATACTTCCGCGATCGCGGCCAGGACGCGCTGATCATCTATGACGACTTGACCAAGCAAGCGTGGGCGTACCGCCAGATCTCGCTGCTGCTGCGTCGTCCGCCAGGCCGCGAGGCCTATCCCGGCGATGTGTTCTATCTGCACTCGCGTCTGCTCGAGCGGGCGGCTCGCGTGTCCGAAGAATATGTCGAGAAATTTACGAACGGCGAAGTAAAGGGCAAGAGCGGCTCGCTGACCGCGTTGCCGGTGATCGAGACGCAGGCCGGTGACGTAACGGCGTTCGTGCCGACCAACGTCATCTCGATTACCGATGGCCAGATCTTCCTGGAAACTGATTTGTTCAACGCTGGTATTCGTCCCGCGATCAACGCCGGTATCTCGGTGTCGCGGGTCGGTGGCGCGGCGCAGACGAAGGTGATCAAGAAGCTGTCCGGCGGCATCCGTACTGACTTGGCGCAGTACCGCGAGCTGGCGGCGTTCGCACAGTTTGCGTCGGACCTGGACGAAGCGACCCGCAAGCAACTCGAGCGTGGCCGTCGCGTGACGGAACTGCTCAAGCAGCCGCAGTATCAGCCGCTACAGGTTTGGGAGCTGGCGGTTGCGCTGTTTGCCGCGAACAACGGCTACCTGGACGACCTGGAAGTGAAGGACGTGCTGCCGTTCGAAAAGGGCCTGGGCGAGTTCCTAAAGACCAGCCATGCCGCGCTGATCAAGCGTATCGAAGACAACAAGGACTTAGCGAAGGACGATGAAGCCGCGTTGCATACGGCGATCAAGGACTTCAAAAAGTCCGGCGCTTACTAATTTCGGGAACGCGGACAGCATGCGGCCTACATCGTGCGCCGTCACGACGGGCCGCGCCGCTTCGGACAAGGAGTAAGCAATGGCTGGCATGAAGGAAATCCGCGGCAAGATCAAGAGCGTGCAGAACACGCGCAAGATCACCAAGGCGATGGAAATGGTAGCCGCGTCGAAGATGCGACGCGCGCAGGAGCGCATGCGCACGGCCCGTCCGTACGCCGACAAGGTTCGCGATATTGCCGCGCATATGAGCGGGGCGAACCCGGAGTATCGTCACCCGTTCATGGTGAAGAACGCCGGCGCGAAGACGGCGGGCGTTATCGTGGTGACCACCGACAAGGGCTTGTGCGGCGGCATGAATACGAACGTGCTGCGTGCGCTGGTGCAAAAGTTCAAGGACCTCGACGCACAGGGCATCAAGACCGAGTCAACCGCAATCGGCAGCAAGGGCCTTGCTTTTTTGAACCGCTTCGGCGGCAAGGTCGTGTCGCAGGTCACGCATTTGGGTGATACCCCGCACCTGGAGAAGTTGATCGGCGCGATCAAGGTCCAGCTCGATCGGTATTCGCAAGGCGAGTTGTCGGCGGTTTACCTGGCTTACACACGTTTCGTCAATACGATGAAGCAGGAACCGGTGATCGAGCAACTGCTGCCGTTGACCGACGAACGCTTCGAGAAGCGTGCGGATGAAGGCCCGACGCCGAAGTCGTCATGGGACTACATCTATGAGCCCGATGCGCAAACGGTGGTCGATGATCTGCTGGTGCGCTATGTGGAAGCGCTGGTGTACCAAGCCGTGGCCGAGAACATGGCCTCCGAGCAATCGGCACGGATGGTGGCGATGAAGGCGGCATCTGACAACGCGAAGACGGTGATCAACGACCTGCAGCTCGTCTACAACAAGAGCCGCCAGGCAGCGATCACGAAAGAGCTGTCGGAGATCGTCGGCGGTGCGGCGGCGGTCTGAGCCACGCCTGGACGAAGCCCGGAACCACGCGCCGCGCGCGGGGAAAGAATCAAGTATCTAAAGGAAATGCGATGAGTACTACTGCTTTGGTAGAAGGCAAGATCGTACAGTGCATCGGCGCCGTTATCGACGTGGAGTTCCCGCGCGAGCAAATGCCGAAGATCTACGACGCACTGATTCTGGAAGGCAGCGATCTGACGCTCGAAGTCCAGCAGCAACTCGGCGACGGCGTCGTGCGCACGATCTGCTTGGGATCGTCCGAAGGCTTGCGCCGTGGGCTGACGGTGAAGAACACGGGCAATCCGATCACCGTGCCGGTCGGCACGCCGACGCTTGGCCGGATCATGGACGTGCTTGGCCGGCCGATCGATGAAGCGGGCCCGATCTCGCACGAGAACACGCGCTCGATCCATCAGAAGGCCCCGGCGTTCGACGAACTGTCGCCATCGACGGAGCTGCTTGAAACGGGCATCAAGGTGATCGACCTGATTTGCCCGTTTGCAAAAGGCGGGAAGGTGGGTTTGTTCGGCGGCGCTGGCGTGGGCAAGACCGTGAACATGATGGAGTTGATCAACAATATCGCGAAGGAGCACGGCGGTTACTCCGTGTTCGCCGGTGTGGGTGAGCGGACCCGTGAAGGGAACGACTTCTATCATGAAATGAAGGACTCGAACGTCCTGGACAAGGTCGCGCTGGTGTACGGCCAGATGAACGAGCCGCCGGGCAACCGCCTGCGTGTGGCGTTGACGGGCCTGACGATGGCCGAGCACTTCCGTGACGAAGGCCGTGACGTGCTGTTCTTCGTCGACAACATCTACCGGTTTACGCTGGCGGGTACGGAAGTGTCGGCACTGCTGGGCCGGATGCCGTCCGCAGTAGGCTACCAGCCGACGCTCGCCGAGGAAATGGGCAAGCTGCAGGAGCGCATCACGTCGACGAAGACCGGTTCGATCACATCGGTGCAGGCCGTGTACGTTCCGGCGGATGACTTGACCGATCCGTCGCCGGCGACCACGTTCGGCCACTTGGATGCCACCGTCGTGCTCTCGCGTGACATCGCGTCGCTCGGTATCTATCCGGCGGTCGACCCGCTCGACTCAACGTCGCGCCAGATCGACCCGAACGTGATTGGCGCGGAACACTACACGATCACGCGTAGCGTGCAGCAGACGCTGCAACGCTTTAAGGAACTGCGCGACATCATCGCGATTCTCGGAATGGACGAATTGTCGCCGGAAGATAAGCTCACGGTGGCCCGTGCGCGTAAGATCCAGCGCTTCCTGTCGCAGCCGTTCCACGTGGCAGAAGTGTTCACGGGCTCGCCCGGCAAGTACGTGCCACTGAAGGAAACGATTCGCGGCTTCAAGATGATCGTCGAGGGTGAGTGCGATCATCTGCCGGAGCAAGCGTTCTACATGGTGGGTACGATCGACGAAGCCTTCGAGAAAGCAAAGAAGATCTAATCGGTCGGGTGTTCGTAGCGGGGGGGCGTGCTCTTTTTGAGGGTGCCGGGAGAGTCAGAACTGGCCGTGCCTACCCCAGCGATTCACGCTCAACCAGGAGTCGATATGGCAACCATCAAAGTAGACGTCGTCAGTGCCGAGGAAAGTATTTTCTCGGGACACGCGAGATTCGTCGCGCTGCCGGGTGAAGCGGGTGAATTGGGCATCTTGCCCGGCCACACGCCACTCATCACGCGTATCCGCCCGGGCTCCGTGCGTATCGAGGACGAGAATGGCGACGAGCAGTTCGTGTTCGTTGCCGGTGGCATTCTCGAAGTGCAGCCCGGCGCGGTGACGGTGCTCGCGGACACCGCGATCCGTGGCGCAGAACTGGACGAGGCGAAGGCCGAGCAGGCGCGCAAGCGTGCCGAAGAGGCCTTGCAGAACACCGACTCGAACCTCGAGTACGCTACGGCACAAGCCGAACTGGCCTATGCCACGGCTCAGCTTGCGGCCATCGCGCAACTGCGTCGTCGGCGCGGACAGCATTGATCCGGACGTGGCTGCGGCAAGTTCGCGGCTGCGCCAGTCTGAACAACCCACATCGCTCGATGTGGGTTTTTTTTCGTCTTTTTGAGCGTTGCGGTTGCGTCCGGGTTCAATCGATGCTCAATGTGATACGCCACGGTCACACGATGCGATTGAAGGCTTCCCAATACGTCAACGTCACCCTGAATGACTCAGCGGATGAAACCGGAGACGATAACGACCACTACACCTGCCTTGCCACCGGCGCAAATCGAGCCGAAGGATGGCTTGTCCTACGTTCGTGGCCGTACCGATGTTCCACTGTCCGGGGCGACGGTGAGCGAGTTCCTTGGGCAGACTGCGCAACGCTTCGCTGACCGTCTGGCCGTTGTGTTCCGGGAGCAGGGCGTGCGTTGGACGTGGCGGGCATTCTCCCAGGAGGTCGACGCGCTGGCTGCCGGGTTTGCGTCGCTGGGCATCGGTAAGGGGGACCGGGTTGGCATTTGGTCGCCGAACCGCGTCGAATGGCTGGTTACGCAGTTTGCAACCGCGCGCATCGGCGCGATCCTCGTCAACATCAACCCCGCCTATCGGCTGGCCGAACTCGACTATGCGTTGAACAAGGTCGGCTGCCGCGCGATTGTGGCCGCCGAGCAATTCAAGATGTCGCGGTATCTCGAGATGCTGCAGACGCTCGCACCGGAACTTGGGCAGCACGCGCCGGGGGCACTGCAGGCGGCGCGCCTGCCCGAACTGCGCCACGTGATCAGGATGGGCGCCGGCCAGACGCCGGGCATGCTTCGCTACGACGATCTGGTGCAGCAAGGCCGCAGCCGCCTGGACATGGCACACCCCGCTGCGATAAGCGGCACGCTCGACGCGCATGACCCGATCAACATCCAGTTCACTAGCGGCACCACCGGCAACCCAAAGGGCGCGACGTTGACCCATTACAACATCGTCAATAACGCGCGCTTCATCGCGATGTCGATGCGTTTAACCGAGCAGGACCGGTTGTGCATCCCGGTGCCGCTGTATCACTGTTTCGGCATGGTGCTCGCGGTGCTCGCCTGTGTGTCCACCGGTGCGGCGATGGTATTCCCGGGGGAAGGATTCGATCCGGCGGCCACGCTTGCCGCCGTGTCGGACGAGCGATGTACGGCGCTGCACGGCGTGCCGACGATGTTCATTGCCGAGCTCGACCACCCCGATTTCGAGCAATATGATTTGAGCTGGCTGCGCACCGGCATCATGGCTGGCTCGCCGTGTCCAATTGAAACGATGAAGCGAGTTGTCGCACGCATGCACCTGGGCGAGATCACGATTGCGTATGGGATGACCGAGACGAGCCCTGTCTCATTCCAGAGTGCGACGTCGGACCCGCTCGAAAAGCGCACCACGACAGTTGGCCGGATTCAGCCGCACCTGGCGGCGAAGATCATCGATGCGCCGGGCGATATTGTGCCGGTCGGGCAGACCGGTGAGCTTTGCACTAAAGGCTATTCGGTGATGCAGGGCTATTGGGGCGACGACGACAAGACGCGCGAGTCGATCATCGACGGCTGGATGCATACGGGCGACCTGGCGACCCTGGACGCGCAGGGGTATTGCAATATCGTAGGGCGGCTCAAGGACATGGTGATCCGTGGTGGCGAGAACATTTATCCGCGAGAGATCGAGGAATGGTTGTTTCGACATCCAAAGATACAGTCGGTGCAGGTCTTCGGGGTGCCGGACACGAAATATGGCGAGGAACTGTGCGCCTGGATCGTGTTGCGGCCCGGCGAGACGGCGACCGCGGAGGACATCCGGGACTTTTGCCACGGCCAGATCGCTCACTACAAAATCCCGAAATACGTCCGATTCGTGTCGGACTTGCCGATGACGGTAACGGGCAAGGTGCAAAAATTCGTGATGCGCGCCAAGATGATCGACGAATTGAAGCTATCGTCGAACAAGATCGCGTAGGCAGCCAGTGCGAGAAAAAAAGCGGGCTCGGAGCCCGCTAAAAACCACACGCTACGGGGTTAGCGCGAGGAGACCATGGATGGCGTTGCGTTACTGCATTCGACGCGGCTCCAACAAGGACGCCTCTGCGCAGGAGTTCGCGCAGTGCCGCGGCCGGCCTTCACGCGTCGCATCCGCTCATACGACACATTAGGCCCCATCCGTGCTGGAAACCAATGGAAGCATTCTGGGCGAAACCCGTCGCCTGTGGGGTAACAAAGTGTTTCAGGTTGTAACTTCCTTCCGTCTGCCATTTGCAAGTGATTTATTTCCGTAGTCTTTTCCTTTTAAGTAAATTATTTAGGCCGTAGGTACCCGAGGGTGTGGGCAACCGTCGCTGCGCGCTTGCATTGCGGCCTTGTGTTACGGTCGTTTACATTTTTCCACAAGCACCGCATGAACGGATCAAGCGGGTCAAACCGTTCACTACGTCTCCTTGGGACGGCGGGACCGGCATCGGAACCCGCCAAAGTCCTAACGTGCCGCATGTGTGCGCGGCGCACTAACGCACCGGAGCACCGAAACGCCGAAACACCGAAACACCGAAACACCGAAACACCGAAACGCCGAGGCCCATGCATCATAGGCGAGCCGGCGCCCATTGCACGAATCGCCGATGTATGGTGCGCGTCCGTTAAAATGGTGCTTTTCCTGGGCAGAGCGCACCGTGCCTCACAATCTCGCCAACGACACTTTCCTGCGCGCGCTGCGGCGCGAACCGACCGAGTACACGCCGATCTGGTTGATGCGCCAGGCGGGCCGCTATCTGCCCGAGTACAACGCCACGCGCGCCCGTGCAGGCAGCTTCCTCGGTTTGGCCAAGCAGCCCGACTACGCAACCGAAGTGACGCTGCAGCCACTCGATCGCTACGCGCTCGATGCGGCAATCCTATTTTCGGACATCCTGACGATCCCCGATGCGATGGGGCTGGGACTCGAATTCACGCCCGGCGAGGGCCCACGCTTTGCCCGCCCGGTCCGCACCGAGGCCGACGTCGCCCGGCTCGCTGTGCCCGGCATCGATGCGACGTTGCGCTACGTGACCGATGCGGTCGCGCAGATCCGTCGCGCGTTGGTGGGCGCCGATGGCCGTCAGCGCGTGCCGCTGATCGGCTTCTCCGGGTCGCCGTGGACGCTGGCGTGCTACATGGTCGAGGGCGGTGGCAGTGACGATTTCCGTACCGTGAAGTCGATGCTGTATGCCCGGCCCGATCTGATGCACCGGATCCTGGAGATCAATGCGCGCGCGGTCGCCGATTATCTGAATGCACAGATTGATGCCGGCGTGCAAGCGGTGATGATTTTCGATACCTGGGGCGGTGTGCTGGCCGATCGCATTTACCAGTCGTTTTCACTGCAGTACATGTCCCAGGTCGTCGCGGCGCTCAAGCGCGAACATGACGGTGAGCATGTCCCCGTGATTGCCTTTACCAAGGGCGGCGGGCAGTGGCTTGAGGGGATTGCCGCGAGCGGCGTCGATGCGGTGGGCTTGGACTGGACCGTCGATCTGGCGCGGGCGCGGGCGCGAGTGGGCGGCCGGGTTGCCTTGCAGGGCAATCTTGACCCGAGCGTGTTGTTTGCCCCGCCCGAGGTGATTCGCGCGCAGGTCCGGCAGGTGTTGGACGCCTACGGCAATCACCCAGGGCACGTATTCAACCTCGGGCATGGCATTTCGCAATTCACGCCAGTGCAGGCGGTCACCGAACTGGTCGACGAAGTACACCAGTACAGCCGCGCAATGCGCGCCGGCACATGATCGCCGGCCGTTGCTGCAATGCCATAGCGTGGACCCGAGTCGTCAGGGGCCTGGACTTGCGCAAACTGCGGTAATTGCGACTTGTCAACACCTGCTGACGGCCACTTATACACATTTTTTCGCCACTTTTGTCGCAGCGTGGATTTTGGCGTAGCACAGTAGCATCACGCGCAAATTGTTTGTCTAAACCATTGATTTTTAAAAGAGATCGAATCAGGCCGACGCAATGCCCGATCTCGGTGAAATGCGCGCCGCTTGGCCGTTCCGTGGGGGCGGCTGCAGGTTTTTGCACAAAGTTATCCACAAGGCGCCGAGCGATCATAAATTTTTATGATGAATCCATGGTTTAGCGGTGGTTGCGATGTTTTACTTTAACTTTACGCCGCCTTGTCTTTCCGCTCGGTGACGCTTTGCCGCGCTGGCTCGGACCGCCGTGGCTGCGCCGACACACGACCCATGCAACCGACGCTTTTTCGTTACGTTCGAGTCGCGCTGGACCATCCGCTTTCGGCACTGTACGACTACCGCTGGACTCTGCCGTCGCAGCCGCTGCCCGGCATGCTCGTGCAAGTGCCATTTGGCCGCCGGCAGACAGTGGGACTGGTCATCGAGGTCGCGGATGCGACTGACGTGCCAGCGGATCGATTGCGAGACGTCCAAAGCGCGTGCATCGATTGTCCGCCGCTAAACGCAGACTGGCTTCAATTGATCACGTTCGCGGCGGATTACTATCAGCGCGGCCGCGGCGAAGTGGCGTTGCCAGCGTTGCCGCAGGCGTTGCGCGATGCGGCCCGTTGGCCGCGGCTGTTCGCGCGCGAGCCGCTCTATCGGCTGACGACGGCCGGACGCGACAGGCTGCCCGACGCATTGCCGGCCCGCGCGACGGCGTTGCGACGGCTCGCCCAGGCATTGTTGCGGGCGGACACGCTGGGCGCCGACGATGCCCGCGCGATCCATCCGAAGGCCGTTGCGACGCTCGAGCAGTGGCAGGGGCACGGATGGGTCCACGTGCAATGGCGCGGCGCCGTCGAGGCACTGGGACTGAGCGGCACGACGCAGCCGCCGGAGCGGGCCGGGCACGATGTATCGTCGCGGCTGGACCGGTGTGCGGTGCCCAAGCTCAATGCTGAACAGCGGGCGGCGGTCGAGGCGATCGACGCCGCCCGCGGCTTCGCGCCGTTCGTATTGCATGGCGTGACCGGCAGTGGCAAAACCGAGGTGTACCTGCACGGCTTGGCTGCCTTGTTCGCCCGCCGGCCCGATGCGCAGGCGCTGGTGATGGTGCCGGAGATCAACCTGACGCCGCAATTCGAAGCGGTGTTCCGGGCGCGTTTTTCGCATTGGCCGGCCACCGCCTTAGTGACCTTGCACAGTGGTCTGGCGGATGGCGAGCGCGCGCGCAATTGGCTGACGGCGCACGCCGCCGGTGCGCGGATCGTACTGGGTACGCGGATGGCGGTGCTCGCGTCGTTGCCGCGGCTGGCGCTGATTATCGTTGATGAAGAACATGAGCCCGCCTACAAGCAGCAAGAAGGGCTGCGCTACTCCGCACGGGATCTGGCGGTGTGGCGGGCTAAGCAGTTGAGCATCCCCGTCGTGCTCGGCTCGGCTACGCCGTCGCTCGAAACATGGTGGCACGCGTGCCAGCGTCGTTACACGACGTTGGCGTTGTCGCGGCGCGCGGTAGCGGACGCGGCGCTGCCCAAGGTCCGGCTCATCGACATGGAGGCGGAGAAACAGGCGGGCCGCCATCGCGCGGACGGGTTGTCGATGCCGCTCGTGAAAGCGTTGCAGGAGCGCGTGGCGCGCGGCGAACAAAGCCTGGTGTTCCTGAATCGCCGGGGCTACGCGCCGGTGCTGGCCTGCGACGCGTGTGGCTGGGTCGCAGGCTGCCCGCGCTGCAGCGCATATGTCGTGCTGCACAAGCCCGAGCAGCGCATGCGATGCCATCACTGCGGCGGGGAAAGCCGCATTCCGCGGGCATGCCCGGCGTGTGGCAACGTCGATCTGGCGCCGTTCGGCCGTGGTACGCAACGTATCGAGGAGGTGCTTGGTGCAGCGGTGCCCGGTGCGCGAGTATTGCGTATCGATGCGGATAGCACGCGGCGCAAGGGCAGTGCACAGGCGTTGTTGTCCGGGGTGCACGCCGGCGATGTCGATATCCTGGTTGGCACGCAGATGATCGCAAAGGGACATGACTTTCAACGAGTCACGCTGGTCGGCGTGCTGAATGCGGACGCCGCGTTGTTCTCGCATGATTTTCGCGCGGGGGAACGGCTGTTCGCGCAATTGATGCAAGTGTCGGGTCGGGCCGGGCGGGGCGGCACCCACGGCGAGGTGCTCATCCAAACCGGGCATGCGCGGCACGCGTTATATGCGGCGCTGGTGCGCCACGATTACGTGGGCTTTGCCGAGACGACACTGGCCGAGCGGCGCGACGCGCATCTGCCGCCCTTTGTTTTCCAGGCATTGCTGCGCGCCGAAGCGCGCGGCTTGGACGATGCGCTGCGGTTTCTCAATGAGGCCGCCGCGATACTCGACGCGGTACCCGGCGCCGAGTGCGTGACGCGCTATGATCCGGTGCCGCTGACCATCGTCAAGGTGATGCACGTACACCGTGCACAGCTGCTGCTCGAAAGTGCTTCGCGTGCCGCGCTGCAGCGGACGCTGCGCGCCTGGGTGCCGCGGTTGCGCGAACTCAAGGGGGCGCTGCGCTGGAATGTGGAAGTCGATCCGCTGGATATCTGAGCGCGTATGGCTTGACGCCCTATCTTTCGAACATCACGTCCATCCGTACGGTGCAGGGCTGGCTATATCTGGCGATCGTATTGGATTTTACTGCCGCAAAGTGGTGGGTAGGTCGATGGCGCCCACCCTGTTAGGCTAGCCATGTCGGCTTTCACCATGGCGCTGCCGCAGCGCCGGCCGCCGGGGCGGCCCCGCATTCAGACCGTGGCAGTCAGTACGCAAGCGATGAATACCAGGCATTGTTTGGAACTTTAGGCGCCGACTGGCCCTATTTGTGCTGAAGGCAGGACACTCCGACGGGGTGGGAGGTAACTGTGACGATTCGGACGCTGACCGTGTTGTTGCGTTACGTGGGAATACCGGTTGCTCTTCCAAAAGAAATGTTTAGGGAGAGCGAGCATGGAGCCCCGTCAGGATCAAAATATCGGCTGTCTCGGTGAACCTGATCGGTGGGTTCATTCCGCCTGCATACTTTGCTCTAATGGCTGCGGTCTGGAAATCGCTGTCAAGGACGAGCGCATCGTGGGTGTTCGCGGGAAGCTAGACCATCCGGTGAATTTTGGGCACCTTGGCCCCAAGGGCAAGCATGCCTGGGTGGCGAACGACAGTCCCCGACGCGGGCGGCAACCGATGATCCGGCGTGCTAAGGGGGCGCCTCTAGAGCCGGTGAGTTGGGACGAGGCGCTAGACTTCTTTATGCAAAAGTTCCAAGATGCGCGGCAACAGAGCCATGAGAATCTTGCGTGCTACAATTCCGGACAGTTGACCTTGGAGGAGTTCTATACCCTGGGTAAGCTTTGGCGAGGCGGCCTGCAGTCGTCAAACATCGATGGCAACACGCGGCTGTGCACAGCGACTTCGGCTACTGGGCTGATGGCCAATTTTGGCGCCGATGGTCCTGCTGCTTCCTACGTCGACATTGATGAGGCAGAACTCCTATGCCTCTATGGCCACAATGTTGCCGAGGCTCAAACGGTGTTGTGGGAGCGGATGCTAGCGGCAAAACAACGCAACCAGGGCCGTATCATTGTAGTGGATCCGCGCAAGAGTCCGACTGTGCGTCAGGGAGCGGACCTCCATTTACAGATCCGGATTGGTACCAACGTGGCGCTGATGAACGGGCTGATCCACCTACTAATTCGGAACGGCGCGGTTAACCTCGATTTTGTGCGCAAGCACACGGTTGGTTTCGAGCCGATGCAGTCGGTCGTGGCCGAATATTCGCCGGAACGCGTGGCCGACATCTGTGGTATTGAGATCGCCGCGCTGGAGGCGGCGGCGCAATGGATAGGCAGTACAGATCGCATGGTTTCTACCGTGCTGCAGGGGTTTTATCAGGCTGTGGAGGCGACCGCATCGTCTTCACTGGTCAACAGCGTGCACCTGCTGCGCGGTGCCATCGGCAAGCGCGGCGCAGGCCCTTTGTTAATGGCGGGACAACCCTCTGCCATGTCGAACCGGGAAGCGGGGGCGGATGGCTCCTACCCCGGCTATCGCAATCCCCACAACCTCGCCCATATGCGGGAGCTGGCCGAACGCTGGAACCTCGACCCCGTCACGTTCCACCCTGAGGTACCGAAAGACATCGTCACGATGCTCGAAACCGCCGAGCGCGGGGAGATTGAATTCCTGTGGGTGATCGGCACTAATCCTATTGTCAGTTTGCCTGACCAGAATCGTACGCGGCGTATCCTGGAGCAGTTGTTCGTGGTCGTACAGGACCCTTTTGTCGACGCTGACACGGTTGCTTTGGCCGACATTTACTTTCCCGTGGCCATGTGGGGCGAAAAGACTGGCTGCGTGACAAATGCTGACCGCACCGTCAATCTATTATGCAAGGCCGTCGAGCCGCCAGGGCAGGCCCGCACCGACCTCGAAATCTTCGTCGAGGTCGCACACCGTCTCGGCTTCAAGGATCGGGACGGTCAACCGCTAATCGGCTACCGGGAGCCACCAGAGGCGTTTGACGAGTGGCGCCGCGTGTCCAAGGGCCGGCCGTGCGATTACTCCGGAATGACCTACGAGCTGTTGCTAAAGAAGGGCGGCGTGCGCTGGCCCTGCAACGAACAGCACCCGGAGGGCTGCGAGCGGCTATACGAAGATCTGCATTTTTGGACCGGGATTGACGACTGTGAAAGCTACGGCGCCGATTTTCTAACCGGCAGCAAGCACACGCGCGCGGAATACGAGGCCATCGATCCCAATGGCCGCGCCTTCCTGCGGCCAGCGCAATGGCGCCGGCCGCCCAATCCGCCAAGCGAGGCCTACCCCTTCGTCCTGTCGACGGGGCGTGTTGTCTACCATTTCCACACGCGAACCAAGACCGAACGTTCTGAAGCGCTGCATCGGCGTGTGCCAAATGCCTATGTCGAAATCCATCCCGATGATGCGCAACGGCTGGGCATTAACCTGGGAGATTGGGTGGAGGTGTCGTCGATGCGCGGGCGATGGGAAGGGCCGGCGATGGTCGTCGACACGGTGCGGCCCGGAGAGTTGTTTATTCCCTTCCATTTCGGCAAAGGCCATCAAGCGGCCAATCAGCACACGACCTATGCTCGCGATCCTGTCAGCCAACAGCCGCAGTTTAAGTCTTCTCCAGTGCAGTTGAAGTGGCTGAGCCTTGCGGAACCGGAGCCCTGGCTGGTCGAGCATCGGAATGACTTGCAGGGCAAGAAGGCGAAGCCGTATGCTGCCAGAGATATTCGGTGAGCGACTCTCGTGCTATCGCATGAATGCAATAGAGCCCGCGGTCGTCAGTTTCAGAAAAAAGCGCCCCATCACTGACTGATTTCGGTAACGACTGATGCGTAGCCCTTGCTTGCACAGCGTCTGGATCACACGTCGGCTGCCATAGTTCACGTCGCTGGCTCAGGCCAAAAAAGGCCGACACTTGACCTGTCCGAAGACGTTGGGCTACTACAGCACGCCGCAGTTTGACTGGGCCGGATCGCGCGGCAGCACCAACGGCACCTGCAAGAAGCGATCGGAGCGGAAAGCCCGAAATCGAAACGGAAAGGCCGAGCCGAAAGACAGGGACGAGCGGCACCGTCAACGCAGTAGCCGGCTGCGTGCTGCCAGCGCACGTGTACGATAGCTACTGGGCGGATTCCGGCCAATGCGTTCCCCGGTGACGGGCGAGCGCCGCAGCGGCGTGTCCGCCAGCGAGCCGATGCGGGTGTAGGGCAATTGTGCCGATTGCCGGTACCGCGACGCCGACGCAAAAAGTCTCGAGCACACCATGGCAGGTTTCTCCGTATTCCGTTCTTGCTTCGGTCCTGGCGTGGCCGATAGCCGCCGACACCGGCCCGACGATTGACTCGTGCCGCCGCGCGACGGGTGCGATGCGCTTGCCCCGTCTCTTGCTGCGTCCTCCCTCTTGATAACGGCGCACTGCCCCGCTCCGATGACTAGGGAAAACACCGACGCCCAGCCGCTTGATTTCGTTGCGGGCGAAACTTCTTAAGCCCTTGTAAATAAACAATTTATGGCGGCGTAACCGTCAGCCGGAAAAGATTGCACCTTTTTAATGTACGCAGTACGATCAGCCAGATTTTTTTCGAGTGGTCCGGCGGCGGCGCCGATAAAGGAATCATGGCTAGTACCACCCTTGGCGTTAAGGTCGACGATTTGCTGCGGACCCGACTCAAAGAAGCGGCCCTGCGTCTGGAGCGCACGCCGCACTGGCTGATCAAGCAGGCAATTTTCGCGTACCTAGAGAAAATCGAGCACGGTACGCTGCCCCCCGAGTTGTCGCTGTCTCATGAGGTAGCCGATGTCGGCGAGTCGGGCAGCGAACCGAACGACGACGCGCCACACCCGTTCCTGGAACTTGCGCAGAACGTGCAACCGCAGTCGGTACTGCGTGCGGCGATCACCGCGGCCTATCGGCGTCCGGAGCCAGAGTGTGTGCCGTTCCTCATTAAGCAGGCGCGGCTGGCGCCGCCGCTGGCCAGCGACGTGCAGGGACTCGCCACGCGCTTGGTTGACGCGCTGCGCGCCAAGCGTACCGGCGGTGGCGTCGAAGGTTTGATCCATGCGTTCTCGCTGTCGAGCCAGGAAGGCGTCGCGCTGATGTGTCTGGCCGAGGCGCTGCTGCGGATTCCAGACCGGGCCACGCGCGATGCGCTGATCCGTGACAAGATCAGCCAGGGCGACTGGAAGTCGCACATCGGCCATGCCTCGTCACTGTTCGTCAACGCCGCGACATGGGGCCTGATGATCACGGGCAAGCTGGTTGCGATCAACAGCGAGGCGGGCCTGTCGCGCGCACTCATGCGGATGATCGGCAAGGGCGGCGAGCCGTTGATCCGCAAGGGCGTGGATAGGGCAATCCGGTTGATGGGCGAGCAATTCGTCACCGGCGAGACGATTTCCGAGGCGCTGGCGAACAGCCGGAAATACGAGGCGCGCGGCTTCCGCTATTCGTATGACATGCTCGGCGAGGCGGCAACGACCGAGGAAGACGCTCAGCACTACTATGCATTGTACGAGCAGGCAATCCACGCGATTAGCAAGGCCGCCAGCGGTCGCGGCATCTACGACGGACCGGGGATCTCGATCAAGCTGTCGGCGTTGCATGCGCGATACTCGCGTGCGCAGTACGAGCGCGTAATGAGCGAGTTGCTGCCGCGGGTACGAGCGCTGGCGCGCCTAGCGCGCCGCTACGACATCGGCCTGAACATCGATGCGGAGGAAGCGGACCGGCTAGAGATCTCGCTGGATTTGCTCGAGGCATTGTGCTTTGATCCGGAGCTGGCCGGCTGGAACGGCATTGGCTTTGTCGTGCAGGCGTACCAGAAGCGCTGTCCGTTCGTGATTGACTATTTGATTGATCTGGCCCGCCGTAGCCGACATCGCTTGATGGTGCGGCTGGTCAAGGGCGCGTACTGGGACAGCGAGATCAAGCGGGCGCAGGTGGAGGGGCTCGAAGGCTACCCTGTCTACACCCGCAAAATCTACACCGACGTGTCCTATCTCGCGTGTGCAAAGAAACTGCTGGGCGTGCCCGATGCGGTGTACCCTCAATTCGCCACGCACAACGCCCACACGTTGTCGGCGATCTACCATTTGGCAGGCCAGAACTATTATCCGGGCCAGTACGAATTCCAGTGCCTGCACGGGATGGGTGAACCGCTGTACGAGGAAGTGACCGGTCGCAACAAGCTCAATCGTCCATGCCGCGTGTACGCACCGGTCGGCACCCATGAGACACTGCTCGCGTACCTAGTGCGCCGACTGCTGGAGAACGGTGCGAACACATCGTTCGTGAACCGGATTGCCGATGAGTCGGTGCCGGTGGCCGAGCTGGTGGCGGATCCTGTCGACGAGGCATCGCGGATCGTGCCACTTGGTGCGCCGCATCCCAAGATCCCGTTGCCGCGCGCGCTGTATGGCAGCGAACGGGCCAACTCAATGGGGCTGGACCTGTCCAATGAGCATCGCCTCGCATCACTGTCGTCGACATTACTTGCGAGCACTAACGTGATGTGGCATGCCGCGCCGACGTCGCCGCCCGGCGAGGTGGTGAGCGGCACGCCGCGTGAGGTGCGCAACCCGGCCGATCATCGCGACGTGGTCGGCACGGTGATGGACGCGACAGCAGAGCACGTGCAAGCCGCGCTCGCTCATGCGCTCGCCACCGCGCCGATCTGGCAGGCCACGCCCGTGCAGGCGCGCGCCGACTGTCTAGCCCACGCCGCCGACCTGCTTGAAGCGCAGAGCCATACGCTGATGGGGCTGGTGGTGCGCGAAGCGGGCAAGTCGCTGCCGAATGCAATTGCCGAGATCCGCGAGGCGATTGATTTCCTGCGCTACTACTCGAGCCAGATCCGCGGCGAGTTTTCCAACGACACGCACTATCCGCTCGGGCCGATCGTCTGTATCAGTCCATGGAACTTTCCGCTAGCGATCTTCATGGGCCAGGTCGCGGCGGCACTGGCCGCCGGCAATACGGTGCTGGCAAAACCCGCCGAGCAGACGCCGCTGATTGCCGCGCAGGCGGTGCGCATCCTGCACGAGGCTGGCGTTCCAACTGGCGCCGTGCAATTGCTGCCCGGCGACGGGGAGACGGTGGGTGCTGCGCTGGTCGCCGATCCGCGTATCCGTGGCGTGATGTTCACCGGCTCCACCGAGGTCGCACGCCTCATCAACCGTACGCTATCTGAACGGCTGGATCCAGACGGTAAGCCGATTCCGCTGATCGCCGAGACCGGCGGCCAGAATGCGATGATCGTCGATTCGTCGGCGCTGGCCGAGCAGGTCGTCGCGGACGTGCTGCAGTCGGCGTTCGACTCAGCCGGCCAGCGTTGTTCGGCGCTACGCGTGCTGTGCCTGCAGGATGACGTGGCGCAGCGCACGTTGCAGATGCTAATCGGCGCCATGCGCGAATTGTCGATTGGCAATCCAGATCGTTTATCCACCGATGTCGGCCCGGTCATCGATGCCGAAGCCAAGCGCGGCATCGAAGCGCATATCGCGGCGATGCGCGATAAGGGTCGCAAGGTGTTCCAATTGCCGCTGCCGCCCGGCTGTCAGCAGGGCACGTTCGTGCCGCCGACACTGATTGAGATCGACAGCATCGATGAGCTGGCGCGCGAGGTATTCGGGCCGGTGCTGCATGTGGTGCGCTACCGCCGCCATGCGCTGGAATCGCTGCTAGAGGCCATCCATGCGACCGGCTATGGGCTGACACTGGGGATCCACACGCGGCTCGACGAGACGATTGGCTACGTCATCAAACGCGCGCGTGTGGGCAATATCTATGTGAACCGCAACGTGATCGGCGCGGTGGTCGGTGTGCAGCCGTTTGGCGGAGAAGGGCTCTCGGGTACGGGGCCGAAGGCGGGCGGACCGCTGTACCTGCAGCGGCTGCTGGCCAAGCGTCCCAATGGCATACCCGCGTCGTTGGCCAGATCGCTGAGCAAGAAGAGGCCGGCCGACGGCGGACCGGCGGCGCTCACGGCGTATCGCGACTGGTTGATCGGCGAGCGCGATGCCCAGCTCGCTGCCCGTTGCGATGGCTACTTGAGCCAGGTGCTCGCCGGCGCCTCGGCCGCGCTGTCGGGCCCGACCGGGGAACGCAACACCTATGGGCTCAGCGCACGTGGCACGGTATTATGCATCGCGTCGACGGCCAGCGGCGCACGCGCACAGCTGGCGGCGGTGCTGGCCACCGGCAACCGCGCGCTGTTCATCGGCGCGAGCGGCGAGCAACTGGTTGGTGCGCTGCCGGCCGCGTTGCGCAGCCACGCAGCGGTGAGCCGCGACGGCGACCTCGGCGTCGAGTATGATGCTGTGCTGTTCGAGGGCGACAGCGATGCGCTACGATCGCTGGTACGGCAGATCGCCGCGCGCGGCGGCCCGATTGTCAGCGTGCAGAGCGTGGCGGCCGGCGCGTTCGACGAGGGTGCCTGCGGCGACGACTATGCGCTTGAGCGGTTGTTGACTGAGCGCTCGGTGAGCGTCAACACGGCCGCCGCGGGCGGTAATGCCAGTTTGATGACAATCGGCTGAACACCATTTGGTCGCTTGGCACGAAGCGAGGCGGGGCACGGCGGACTCCGGGCGGCGCCTCACCCTTAAAGCCAACAGGAGATGTCTCGATGGAGCACATGATGAAAAAGCTGACGGGCGCGACGTTGTTCGCCGTCTTGTCGGTCGCGGGGAGCGTAGCGCAAGCGCAGCAAGCAGAGCAGGTGAAGGTGGGCTTTGCCGCACCGATGACCGGCGCCCAAGCACACTATGGCAAGGACATGCAGAACGGCATTGTGCTTGCGATCGAGGACTTCAACGCGACCAAGCCGGTGATCGGCGGCAAGCCGGTGCAAATCGTGCTGGATACCGGCGATGACCAGGCCGACCCGCGTACCGGCACGACCGTTGCGCAAAAGCTCGTCGACGACGGTATCAAAGGCATGCTCGGCCATTTCAATTCGGGGACGACGATACCTGCATCGCGCATCTATGCGAACGCCGGGATTGCGCAGATCGCGATGGCAACCGCGGCGGAATACACGCAACAGGGCTATAAAACGACGTTCCGGATGATGACTTCCGATACGCAGCAAGGCTCGGTGGCTGGCACGTTCGCGGCGAAGACGCTGAAACTCAAGAAGGTTGTGATTATCGATGACCGAACTGCGTATGGCCAGGGCCTGGCTGATCAGTTCGAGAAGGCCGCGAAGGCCTCGGGCGCGAAAATTCTTGGCCGCGAGTACACGAACGACAAAGCGATCGACTTTAAGGCGATCCTGACCAAGGTGAAGTCGATGACGCCAGAGCTGGTCTACTACGGCGGCGCGGACGCGCAAGCCGGCCCGATGGCCAAGCAAATGAAGGCGCTGGGCATCAAGGCGCCGCTAATGGCCGGCGAAATGGTCAAGACCGACACGTTCCTGAAGCTCGCGGGTGACGCCGCCAACGGCACGATTGCGTCACTGGCGGGCCTGCCGCTGGAAGAAATGCCAGGTGGCAAGGACTACGTCGCGAAGTACAAGAAGCGTTTTGGCGAAGAGGTACAGACCTATTCGCCGTATGCGTACGATGGCGCGATGGCCCTGTTCGAAGCGATGAAAAAGGCCAACTCGACCGATCCGGCGAAGTACCTGCCGGCGCTGGCGAGGACTGATATGTCGGGCGTCACGGCTAAGCACGTCGCGTATGACGCGAAGGGCGACATAAAGCACGGTGGCATTACGCTGTACAAGGTCGTCAACGGCCAATGGACCCCGCTGCAAAGCGTGGGCGGTAAGTAAGTCTCAGCCGAGCGCTCGTGCGTAAATGACTCGGGTGGGCGGGTCGAACTTGCCGTGGCGCGATTTATCCGCGTACCGTCAGCACTCGACGATGTTCACGGCGAGGCCGCCGCGGGACGTCTCCTTGTACTTCGTTTTCATGTCGGCGCCGGTCTCGCGCATCGTCTTGATTACCGAATCGAGCGACACGTAGTGCGAGCCGTCGCCGCGCAGCGCCATCCGCGCGGCATTGACGGCCTTGACCGATGCCATCGCATTGCGCTCGATGCAGGGGATTTGCACCATGCCGCCCACCGGGTCGCAGGTCAATCCCAGGTTGTGCTCCATGCCGATCTCTGCTGCATTCTCGACTTGCGCGGGCGTGGCCCCCATGACCGCAGCCAGCGCGCCGGCCGCCATCGAGCAGGCGACCCCGACCTCGCCCTGGCAACCGACCTCGGCACCGGAGATCGATGCATTGAGCTTGTACAGGATGCCGATCGCGCCGGCGGTCAACAGAAAATCGATGACGCCCGCGTCGTTTGCACCAGGCACGAACCGCGTGTAGTAATGCAGCACGGCTGGGATGATGCCGGCTGCGCCGTTCGTTGGCGCTGTCACCACGCGGGCCCCGGCTGCGTTTTCCTCGTTGACCGCGATCGCGTACAAATTGATCCAATCCACCATCGACAGCGGATCGCGCAATGCCATCTCGGGCTTGCCCGACAGGTCGCGATACAACTGCGGCGCCCGCCGGCGCACCTGGAACGGGCCCGGCAGGTTGCCGTCCGCAGCAGGATTGCCGATGCCACAACCGCGCGCGACGCATGACTGCATCACATGCCAGATACGCAGCAGATCGGCACGGATCGCGTCGTCGCTGCGCCATACCCGCTCGTTCTCGAACATCAGTTGCGCGATGGTGCACCCAGTCTGTGTACATCGCTGCAACAGCTCGCTGCCGGTTGAGAACGGGTGTGGTAGCTGCTCGTGTGCATGGAGCACGCGTGTGTTGGACGCACCGGCCGTGACCACGAAGCCGCCTCCCACGGACAGATAGGTCGACTCGCGCAGCACGCTGCCGGTGGCGTCGAGCGCCCGCAGCTTTAGGCCGTTCGGATGCTCGGGCAACGCCTGCCGGTAGAACACGATGTGCTCTTTCGGCAGGAACGGGACCGGATGCGTGCCGAGCAGTGCAAGCGTGCGCGACGAGGTGACGTGTTCGAGCTTGTCTGCGATCGTCTCGGCCTGCACGGTGTCCGGCGCCTCGCCAAGCAGGCCGAGCATGACGCCACGGTCGGTGCCATGGCCCTTGCCGGTCGCGCCGAGCGAGCCATAGAGTTCGACCTTGACCGATGCAGTGGCCGACAGCAAGTGGTCGCGCTGCAGGCCTTGCGCGAACAGTAGTGCGGCGCGCATCGGGCCGACCGTGTGCGAGCTTGACGGGCCAATGCCAATCTTGAACAAGTCGAGTACGCTGACGGCCATGGCGACTCCAGAAGTGTCACGCCACGCCCGCGGTCGGACCAGCGGGGTAGGCGGTTGCAATATCGATGTTGCGCTCGCGTCGTTTTATCGCTCACTCGAGCGCGCGGGCAGCGGCAGACATACGGCGAGCCACGGCGGTGGCACGGGCGCCAGGTGCAGTGCCACGGGCTGGTACCGCCCATTTAGCCGCGCGGCGAGATGAAACAGCTCTGTCGCGCGGCTAGGGTCCCACGCGCCACTGAAGCCGCGCAATCCGGCGGCGCGGCGTGTTTCATCGAACGGCACGCGGCTGTGGACGAACTCCTGATGGCTTGTGCGGCCGAGTGCATATGGGACGAGCCAATCGAGCGCGCGCTCCAGCGTTGCACCGTAGGCGCTGCGCTCGCGCAGCCAGTTGCGGTTGTGCCGGCGCGCGGCCAGCGCGGCCATCACCAACGGCTGCAAATCATAGGTCACGTAGTGCAGCGCGTCGCGCTCGTCAAAATCCCGTGTTGTGCTATCTAGGGCGATGTTGGTGCCGACCTGTTCGACGAACAACCGCTGCGCGGCATCGATCAACTTGCGATCATCCAGCGTGAACGCGGCCATCGCGATCAGCTTGACGCGATGGCTCTGCCAGTTGTTCGCGAACGTATGCTGGAGCGGCCGGGGCTGGCTGTCGATGCGCTCGACATAGCCGCTCGCCAGTCTGCGCAGGAATGCGATCGTCGCGTTGCGCGTCTTGACCGGCAGTGCGCTGGCGGTCAGGTCATACGCGAGAATCAAGCCATCCAGTTTCGTCTCGTCGATCGGATTGAAGCTTGGCTGGTAAGTCGTGACCCAGGCGTCGAGCAGGCGCGCGACATAACGCAAAAAGCGCTGGTCGCCGGTTGCGCGCCACGCGAGCGCGGCGTTGCGCATCCAATCAAAATCCTGTTTTGCTTCAGCACTACGGTCATGGATGCCTTGATGCGGCAGCGTACCCTCAGTATGCAACCGGGCGACCGCGCGCGGCGCATCGTTCAGCCGTGCGAACGCGTCCTGCACCAGTGCCCGCTCGCCAGGGTCAGCGTCGGTTCGTTCGCCGCTTTGCAGCGCGGGGGCCGCGCAGAAGTTCATGGCCGCGTGCGCCGGGGTCGTGCTGGACCACCCGAGCAGACCCGCCAGCATGGCCACCAAGATTGCCGTGCAATGGACCGCGGCGCGCGTGCCGGTGCGCATCGGCACTGGCCCGGCTGCAGTCGCCGAGCCTCGTACCGCAGCGCAGCGGCGTGTTGGATCGGGTCGGAACGTGTCCATCATTTGGGACTCCACTTTCGGCTTCGGCCAAATCGAAATGTTAGCCTTTCTTCGCGGAGATCTCACGCAAACGATACGGTTCCGTACGTTGCACTGCTATTGCACCGCGGATTTGTCACGGCGCTTTTGTGGCAGCATACTTTGGTCGGTGACATGCAGTATTGTCACCGACCCGCTGCGTAGTTATCCATCAGCACTTCGCGTACTACGTCATCGTACGGCTGCTTCGCGCCATCGCGCAGAACCGAAGGCGCACTCCGTTGCATGGCCATGCTGGACGAGGGCGCAAGCTGCCACTTTTTACCGTGGATTAAAATGCCATATTTATCTGACAGCGTGGATCCGTTCGACGCTAGCATGGCAGTGCCACGCTACACATAGTCGGAGACCGGCACGCACGAGCAAAACAGATTGCGATCGCCGTACGCGTTGTCGGCGCGGCCCACGGGCGGCCAGTACTTGTCAGTCACCAGCGATGGGACCGGATACGCAGCCTGCTCGCGTCCGTAGGCATGAGGCCATGTATCAGCGCCAATGACCGCGGCCGTATGCGGTGCATGCTTGAGTGGGTTGTCGTCTCGATCAGCGTGGCCTTGCTCGATCGCGCGAATTTCATCGCGGATCGCGATCATCGCGTCGATAAAACGGTCCAGCTCCGCTTTCGATTCCGACTCGGTCGGCTCGATCATCAACGTACCGGGCACCGGGAAGCTCATCGTCGGTGCGTGGAAACCGTAGTCAATCAGCCGCTTGGCGACGTCGTCAACGGTCACGCCGCTTGCGTCCTTGATCGGCCGCAAGTCCAGGATGCATTCATGTGCAACCAGCCCGCCGGCCCCTGAATACAGCACCGGGTAGTGTGGCGCGAGGCGCTTGGCGATGTAGTTTGCGTTCAGGATCGCCGTCTCGGTCGCCGACTTGAGGCCGCACGCACCCATCATCGCAATGTACATCCACGAAATCGGCAGGATGGCGGCTGAACCGTACGGCGCCGACGAGACCGCGCCGATCCCGTCCGGATTGCCGGCTGGCGTCGCCGCGCCTTCGCGCACGTAGCCGATCGAGCGCTGGTTCGGCAGGAAGCGCGCCAGGTGGGCGGCCACCGCGACGGGGCCGACGCCTGGGCCGCCGCCGCCGTGCGGGATGCAAAAGGTCTTGTGCAGGTTCAGGTGCGACACGTCGCCGCCGAATTGACCCGGAGCGCTCAGGCCCACCATCGCGTTCATGTTCGCGCCGTCAACATACACCTGGCCCCCATGCGCGTGGACAATCTCGCCAATCTCTCGCACGTTTTGCTCGAACACGCCATGCGTGGACGGGTACGTGATCATGATCGCCGCCAGCTTATCTGCATGGCGCGCGGCCTGGGCCTTCAGGTCCTCGACGTCGACATTGCCCTGCGCATCGCACGCGACGACCACGACTTGCATGCCGGCCATCTGGGCGGATGCCGGATTGGTGCCGTGCGCGGAAGCCGGGATCAAGCAAACGTTGCGATGGCCTTCGCCGCGCGCCGCGTGGTACGCGTGGATGATCAGCAATCCGGCGTACTCGCCCTGTGAGCCGGCATTCGGTTGCAGTGATACCGCGGCATAGCCGGTGCACGCCACCAGCATCTGCTCGAGTTGCTCGATCATCTTGCGATAGCCGACGGTTTGCGACGCGGGCGCAAACGGATGAATCTGCGCGAACTCAGGCCACGTGACGGGCAGCATCTCCGACGTGGCATTCAGTTTCATCGTGCACGAACCGAGCGGGATCATCGCGCGATCCAGTGCAAGGTCCTTGTCGGCGAGCTGGCGCAGGTAGCGCAGCATTTCCGTCTCGGAGTGGTGGCGGTTGAACACCGGATGTGTCAGGTACGCACTGCGACGCAGCAATGCGGCAGGCAGCGCGTCTTCGACGCTGGCGTCCAGCGCGCTGATGTCCAACGTCGGCGCGCCGGCTTGCGCGGGCACGGTGCCCGGCTGCACACCAGCGAGTGCGGGCGTCGTGCCGGCTGTTTCGGCGAACAGCGCAAGCAAATCAGCCAGGTCCGAACGCGTCGTCGTCTCATCGACCGACACGCCCACGCGTGCGCCGTCGATCCGGCGCAGGTTGATTCGCCGCGCGCGCGCCGCTTCGTGCAGCGCTTCGGTGCGCGTGCCTGACTCGATCGTCAGCGTGTCGAAGAACGTGTTATTGGCGAGCGTGTAGCCGAACTGCCGCACGCCGGCCGCCAAAATCGCCGCGATGCGGTGCACGCGCTCGGCGATCTGCCGCAGGCCTCGCGGACCGTGGTAGACCGCGTACATGCTGGCCATGATGGCCAGCAATGCCTGCGCGGTGCACACGTTCGAGGTCGCCTTTTCGCGACGGATATGTTGCTCACGGGTTTGCAATGCCAGCCGCAACGCGGGCTGACCTTGTGCATCGACGCTCACGCCGACGAGCCGCCCCGGCATCTGCCGCTTGAACGCATCACGCACGGCAAGATACGCGGCGTGCGGGCCGCCGAACGCGAGCGGCACGCCAAAGCGCTGCGAAGTGCCCACCGCAACATCCGCGCCCCATTCGCCAGGCGGCGTCAACAGCGTGAGCGCCAACAGATCGGCGGCGGCCACCACGTGCGCGCCGGCCTCATGGATCGCGGCAGCCAGGTCGCGATAGTCACGCACGTCGCCGTTGACGCCCGGATACTGCAGCAACACGCCGAACGCGCCGGCTTGCGCCGCCGCCGCGGCAGGGCCGACCCGCATGTCGATGCCCACCGGTTGTGCGCGCGTGCGGATCACCTCAATCGTCTGCGGTAGCACGTCGTCGGCCACGTAGAACACATTCGAGCGCGACTTGCCCACGCGCTGCAGCAGCGTCATGGCCTCGGCCGCCGCCGTGCCTTCGTCGAGCAGCGACGCATTGGCGGTGTCCAGCCCAGTCAGGTCGATCACCATCTGCTGGAAATTGAGCAGCGCCTCAAGCCGGCCTTGCGAGATTTCAGGTTGGTACGGTGTATAGGCGGTGTACCAGGCCGGGTTCTCGAGCACGTTGCGCAGGATCACCGCGGGCGTATGTGTGCCATAGTAGCCCTGGCCGATGTAGCTGCGGAACACTTCATTTTGGCACGCCAGTTCGCGCAGTCGCGCGAGCGCTTCGGCCTCGCTGCGCGGCGCGGTGAATTCGCCAAGGGGCAGGCTGTCACGACGCCGGATGCTCGGCGGAATCACCGCGTCGATCAGCGCGTCGCGGTGATCGAAGCCGAGCACCGCCAGCATCTGCCGTTGATCGTCGGCGCTAGGCCCGATGTGACGTTCGGCGAAAGCGTCGTGTCGTTCAAGCTCGGCGAGCGTGGGACGGTGGGCGCGATTCATCAGGTGATCCGGGTGCTCTGGCTTCATATCAAAATCCTGTCGGTCCACGCCGCCGCGACGCGCGGGGTCGGCGTGGACCCGTTGGGGTCAATCAGGCGCCGATCGCCTGGCCATACGCGGCCGCGTCGAGCAATGCGTCCATCGCGGCGGCGTCCGCGGGCTTGATACGGAACAACCAGGACTCGTACGGCGCGCCGTTGACCTGGTCCGGCGCACTGGTCAGCGCGTCATTGGACTCGACGATCTCGCCGGCAACCGGCGCATAGATGTCGGAGGCCGCCTTGACTGACTCGATCACGGCGATCGCGTCGCCGGCCTCGACCTGCTTGCCGGCTTCCGGAAGTTCGAGGAACACGACGTCGCCCAGTGCTTCCTGCGCGTGGTCGGTGATGCCGACGGTGAGCGTGCCGTCGTCTTCCTTGCGAATCCACTCATGGGATTCGGTGTATTTGAGTTCGGCCGGGATGGTCATGAGTGGCTCCTAATCATGCGTGGCTGCTAATATCGTTGAGGTCGTGAATCGGTGTGCTCTGGTGCAGCGCGGGCGAACAGCGCTCGGCGGTGGCGGTGCGCCGCCGTCAGACGAGTGGCTTGCCGTGGCGCACGAACGGCAGTTTAACCACCCGCGCGGGCAACGCCTTGTCGCGGATCACGACCTGGACTGTGTCGCCGGCCGACACGGCCGTCGGCACGCGCGCCAATGCGATGGATTGCTGCAACGATGGCGAGAACGTGCCACTGGTGACTTCGCCGTCGCCGTGCGCGGTGCGCACCTTCTGGTGCGCGCGCAGGATGCCCGCCGGCTTGCCCTGCGGGTCCTTGTCCAGCACCAGGCCCACGAACGCTGTGCGCTGACTTTGCGCGCGCAGCGCCGCGCTGCCAACGAAATCCCGCTCACCTGACGAATCGACGGTCCAAGCGAGGCCGGCGTCAAGCGGCGACACGTTTTCGTCCATGTCCTGCCCGTACAGATTCATGCCGGCCTCTAGCCGCAGCGTATCGCGTGCGCCTAGGCCGCATGGCTTAACGCCTTGCGCGGCCAGTGCCTGCCACAACGCTTGCACGTGCGCGGCCTCGACAATAAGCTCGAAGCCGTCCTCGCCGGTATAGCCGGTGCGCGCGACCATCAGTGCACCGAACGGCGTGCCGTCCACGCGCACGGCGTTAAAGGGCTTGAGCGCTTCACCCGGCTGTTGCACCGCTGGCACGGCCTGTCCGACCTTCATCCGCGCATTCGGGCCTTGCACGGCGAGGATCGCTAGGTCCCGGCGCGGCGTCAGCGTGACGCCGACATTGCCTTCCGCGTTGAGTTGGCTGAGCCAGCCGATGTCCTTGTCCGCGGTACCGGCGTTGACCACGACGCGGAACGCATCGTCGGCGAAGTAGTACACGATCAAATCGTCGACCACCCCGCCGCTTGCGTTCAACATGCACGAGTACAGTGCCCGGCCCGGCGTTTGCAGCTTATCGACATTGTTGGCCAATGCCATGCGCAAGAGCGCCCGTGCGCCAGCGCCGGCGATATCCACGACGCACATGTGCGATACATCGAACATGCCGGCGTCGCTGCGCACCGCGCGGTGCTCGTCAATCTGAGAGCCATAGTTCACTGGCATGTCCCAGCCGCCAAAGTCAACCATGCGTGCATGGAGCGCACGATGAACCGCGTTGAGCGGGGTGGTCTTGAGTTGAGTCATGAAAGCTCTCGGTAGCGCGAACACAAAAAAGGCGCACGAGCATCCGGACAGCGGTGGATGCATGCATGACCCCTCTGTCCTCGGTACCTGAGAGATTGCGCTGCGCGGCTTGCCTGCCACGCATCGGCGCGCGCCCCTTCGGTGGGTAGCCTGCGCCGCTGCGTTGGCACGCGCACGGCTGCTACTACCGCTCTCCAGAGTGCGGTGCCGACTGGTTGGCGCATACGTGCCGACGGGCGGCGCGGCGCGCGACGACGAGTCGGCGGTCCGGCGCGCACGGTCCTTTTGCCTGAGAGTTTGTGGGTTGCCCCTTCGGCGGCACCGGCTTGTGATCCGTCGCACAAAGCCGGCACGCTCTCCCGGCGCGCGTGGCGATTGTGCGCGACGCACGCCGCTGTGTCAATCAGCCTAATTGCGCCACCACGTCATCAACACGGTCATCACGGCCGGGCCGATGAGCCATCCAACAAGCCGAAGGCTGGCGCGCTGCCGAGGATACCCAGGCCGCATCATGGGCGCTGACCGGCAGCGGCGCATGGAACATCTGGCCGGCATAACCCTATCCAATCAGACCGACACGAAGCTGCGGCATGGCCTCCCCTCTTTGCTTCAATGCTGACGTGATGCGCGGCATGACGTGAAGGTGTTCAGCCTGGCTGTTTCTGCAGCAGCGCCTTCAGGCTCGCCAGTCGGTCTTTGGGCGTCATCGGCGCTTCGTCCGGCGTCGGCGGTGGCGCATCGTCCAGACGCATTTCCGCAATGAAGCGGGACGGCTCGCACACGATCGTCTCCCTCGCGCGCTTTCGCTTCTTGCAATAGTTCAGATGCAGGCTGCGCTGTGCGCGCGTGATTGCGACATACATCAGGCGGCGCTCCTCCTCGATCCGCGCGTCGTCGATCGGCTCGTCATCGGCGCCACCGCGGTGCGGAAGAATGCCTTCCTCAACGCCCACCAAAAACACGTGTGGATACTCGAGGCCCTTCGACGCATGAACGGTGGACAGGCGTACCGCGTCCGGGTCCTCGTCCTTGCCATCGAGCATCGACATCAGCGCGACGGTCTGGATTAAACCCAGCAGGTTCTTGCCGGTATCGGCCAGTGCGTCCGCATTATCGTAGCCGTATGCGTGTTGTTCGTCATCGTCGTCGGCGTCCTCGCCGCGCGGCGCGCCAGATCCACCGAGCGTGGCGTCGCGCTCCGGTTTTGTGCCCTTCTTCTTGAGCCATTCGAGGAACTCGAGCACGTTTGTCCACTTGGTCTGCGCCTGGCGCTCGTCGAATGCGTCATACAGGTACGCTTCGTAATGGATGGCTTCCATTAGATCATCTAGCAGCGTCGTTGCCGGGTCGGTGCCAGCCCGCGCCGCGATGCGCTGAATAAAATCGCAGAACATCCGCAGCGGCTCGACCTGACGCGGCGACAGCCGCGCCTCGATGCCGCCCATATAGACTGCCTCGAACAGCGACACCTTCGCCTGGCCGGCAAACGAACCCAGCGCCTCCAGCGTCGTGTTACCCACGCCGCGGCGCGGTGTGGTGATCGCGCGGATGAACGCCGGATCGTCGTCGTGATTAGCGATCAGCCGGAGATAGGCGCAGATGTCCTTGATTTCGGCGCGATCGAAGAACGACTGTCCGCCGGACAGCACGTACGGGATACGCTCGCGGCGCAGCACCTGCTCGAAGATCCGGGCTTGGAAGTTGCCCCGATACAGGATCGCATAATCGCGGAACTGCGCGCGGCGTTCGAACTTGTGCGCCGATAGGCGGAACACCACCGATTCCGCCTCGTGCTCCTCGTCATTGCATGGCGTCACGGTAATCGTGTCACCCATGCCATGCTCGGACCACAGCTTCTTCTCGAACAATTTCGGGTTTTGTGCGATCACGCTGTTCGCGGCGTTTAGGATGCGCACCGTCGAGCGGTAGTTTTGCTCGAGTTTAATGACCTTTAGACGGGGGAAGTCCACTTGCAATTGCGCAAGGTTCTCCAATGTCGCGCCGCGCCAGCCGTAGATCGCCTGGTCATCGTCGCCGACTGCCGTGAACGCCGCGCGAGAGCCGGCGAGCAGCTTTAGCAACGCGTACTGGCATGTGTTGGTGTCCTGGTACTCGTCCACCAACAGGTAGCGCAGCCGGTTCTGCCATTTGTCACGCACCGGCTCATTGTCGCGGAACAATTCCGTGGGCAGCCGGATCAAGTCGTCGAAGTCCACCGCCTGATACGCATGCAGCGTCGCCGCGTAATGGCGGAACACGATCGCCGCCTGCATCTCGTCCTCGTTCTGCGCGAGCACACTGGCTTGCTCCGGCGTGACCATACCGTTTTTCCACAGCGAGATGATCGACTGAATCCTGCGAATCAGTCCTTTATCCGTCGTGCCGACCTGCTCCTGGATCATGGCGAAGCAATCGTCCGCGTCCATGATCGAGAATTGCGGCTTTAAGCCGACATGTGCCGCTTCCTGACGCAGGATCTGCACGCCCAGCGAATGAAATGTGCATACCGTCAGCTGATTGACGGGCACTTTGCGGCCGGCCTTGCCAGGCGTCGTCAGCGTTTTGCCCTCGAGCAGCTTGCCGACCCGTTCGCGCATTTCGGCTGCCGCCTTGTTCGTGAAGGTGACCGCTGCAATGTGACGTGGCTCAAAGCCTTTTGCCTCGATCAGATGGGCGATCTTCTGCGTGATGACACGCGTCTTGCCACTGCCGGCGCCGGCGAGCACGAGGCAGGGGCCGTCGAGATAGGTGACGGCGGCACTTTGCGCGGGATTCAGGCCATACATGGGGCGTAGCGGAGAGCGACGACGCGCGTTGCACGGATGCGTCGCGTCGAACGATGTGGTTCGCTGGGACCGGGGATGCTAACACAGCGACGCGGGCAGCCGACGCGCCGCGTGGGACCCGCGGCCCGCGCACGGGTCGGATTGCGCCGCTCATTGCCGATTCGGCTACTTGGCTGCGCCTACCATATAGTCGACGGCCGCCTTCACGTCGGCATCGGAAGCATTCGAGCCGCCCTTGGGCGGCATCGCGCCTTTGCCGTGCAGCGCGTAGTGGTAGACAGTGTCCATCGACTCCTTTAGCCGTGGTGCCCAGGCCGCCTTGTCACCGAGCTTCGGTGCGCCGGCTATGCCAGCGGCATGGCACGCTTGGCAGACCTGCTGGTATAGCGCCTTGCCGGCTTGCGCGGCGTCCGCGCTCGCGGACGTGGCGGTGCTGTCGGGCGGCGGTGCGGAAGGAATCGCTGCGATTGCGGCTGCGGCGGCTTGCGCGCTGCTGCTACTGGTCACCGCTGTGGATGGCGTCGCAGTGGCCGAGGCTGGCGCCGCGGCCAATGTGTCGGACGCGCGTTGGCCTTGGTCTGGGCGGACCTCCACGCGGGCGACGGGTGCGATACGGCGGGAAACCTGCTCGTCCGACAAACCGTCGGTGCCGGCACCGGTGCGAGTGGCGTTGTCCACATAATTGACGAGCAACGCAATGACGATGACCGGGAGCGCAAAACTGGCAATGACCAGCGCGATGAGCTGCTTCGGATTTTTGATCGGGGCTTCGTGTGCTTCGCTCATGCTGTCTCGTCTCTCTAATAATGGATTCGGTAAAGCGTGGTGGCGAACGATAGGACCTACCAGAACGGCTGCCGGTAACAACTGTCGATCGATTATAGACGCAAAGAAACGGGGTGTGACGGTGCTTCGCGCGCGCTTAAGCGTGCGTTTACCAAGAATCAGTGCAGGACCGCAATGGCCGGGTAGGCATTCCCGCGCTTCGAATAGACGACGCAGTTGAGATGCGTTATACTTTTGGACTGTTTTGGCGTCCGCCTTCCTCGGATGCCCTTCAATACGATGCGCCCGTAGCTCAATGGATAGAGTACTGCCCTCCGAAGGCAGGGGTTGCTGGTTCGATCCCAGCCGGGCGCGCCAAGTTTCTATAAAAATCAAAGAGTTAGCGCGATCTTGCGCACAAACTATGTGTCGAAAAAGCCCGGAATGGCCTAATTTCGGACTCGCAGTGCCCCTAAATGTGTACCTAATTTACCGGCCTACTCGTTACGCGCAGCCAAGCAGCGCCCTATTGTACCGCTGCCGCCCGGTGTGTCTAACACGCCGAGATACTTAAATGTGTAGAAATACCCGCCGGTTGCGTCGGTGTTCGTCCGCGGGCTGACGGCTTCTCCAAAGTAAAGTGGCGCAAACCTATTTCCACGCTTGCCGCTGACTTCGTGTCTCATTTACACCGGACTTCCATGCACGCAGCGCAGCTTTGTCTGCATTGCAGCGGTCTAGCTGCTCGCGTTCGTCTATGAGGGCTTGCGCGAGGTCTCCAATAGCTTTTCCGGCGGGGCGCGGCGCGTGCGCGCAGTCTTCCAACAGGGTATATGGAGGCATCAAGAAAATAATAGAGGAAGCCGGAGCCTGATGTGCCGTACAACCGGCTAAGAGCAGCAGGGCAATTAGGCTACCACGCATCGCGAGAGTCTCCGTAGATTGCATCCCATACTGCGTCGGGAACGATAGTGCGTGCTGTGGCCGGTCTGGTGACAAGTGCTACCGACAGGCGAGACGAACACGACGCCCGGTTGGCTGCAGCCGCTTTTTGTGCGTTGCTTGTACGTCAAACGCCTCAGTGACCGCTGAGGCGGCGGCAAGCTCAGCGACAAGTCCGGCGTCGCGGATGGCGACAAAGTGCGCGCAAACTCCATATTGACGATATACGTATGGCCGCAATCGGGGTTATCGCACTGGTAGGTCACTTCGCGAAACGTCAGCGACATTTCACGGCTGCTGCGCGTCTTGGCGCGTGTATGCGCCGCGCGGGGAGCGGCGCGGGCTGAATCGGACGATAGGTCACCCGATGCCAAGTATTTGAGCGCGGTGGCGGAACTTGGCGTTGACCTGCTCTATGTATTGAAGGGCACAAGACAGGCTTCTGACGAAGCTGGCGAAGCAGCGACGGGCAGCGAATTCGACACCGAAGAGCATGAGTTGATTGAAAGCTACCAAGCCCTCAATGAAGCGGGCAAGGCAGCATTACACGCGTTTTTGTCGACTTGCTTCAATTCGAGTGCGATGCTCGTGTCTGCCGTTCCGCGTCGCGCTAAATGTCTAGCAGAGCATCGGCGCGCAGCGTTCGATCAGCGCACTGCCGAGAACATCGAGCGTGCCGTCGCACAAATCAAGCGGTTGCGCGCCGAGCGTGCTGCAAAAGCAAAAAAATCGAATAAGTGATATCGCGCGCGACGCGGCCATGCGTTGTCGCTTGGGCTCGGGGCCGGCCATTGCCCCTCAGTAGCAACTCAGTAGCAACTCAGTAGCAACTCAGTAGCAACTCAGTAGCAACTCAGTAGCAACTCAGTAGCAACTCAGTAGCAAACAGTATTGTCGCTTCTTTTTCGCTTCCGTATCTATCTGTCGCGTTGACCTGCCCCCGGCAAACAGGGCCGGCCGGAGTTTAGTAAAGTTCGTTTTCGGAGAAGAAGACGAACATGAAGAAGCGCTTTACGGAAGAACAGATCATCGGTTTTCTGAAGGAAGCCGAGGCCGGCAGGCCGGTCAAAGAGTTGTGCAGGCAATACGGGTTCAGTGACGCGTCGTTCTACACGTGGCGCGCGAAGTTTGGCGGCATGCAGGTGTCAGAAGCGCGCCGGCTCAAGGAGCTGGAAACCGAGAACGCGCGGCTGAAGAAGCTGCTGGCCGAGGCGATGCTCGATATGCAAGCGTTAAAGGTTGTCGTCAAGGGAAAGCCCTGAGCCCGCAAGCCAAGCGCGAAGCAGTCGCGGCGATTCGCAAGAAGGTGAATATCTCCGAGCGCCGCGCCTGCCGGCTTGTCGGGCTTTCTCGCAGCGTGTTGCATTACGAAGCGAAGCTGGACCACGAGAATGATGTGTTGAGGGCTCGCCTGGTGGAACTGGCGCACGAGCGTCGGCGGTTCGGTTATCGGCGATTACACGCGATGATGGAGCGCGAGGGTATCCAGGCGAACCATAAGCGCGTGCATCGCCTTTATCGTGAAGCGGGGCTTGCCGTACGGCGCCGTCGACGGCGCCACGGCGTCATGATTGAGCGCGAGCAGTTGGCGTTGCCAAGCGGACCAAACCAGGTGTGGTCAATCGATTTTGTGATGGACGCGCTGTCCAATGGGCGGCGTCTGAAGTGCCTGACCATCGTGGACGATTTCACCAAAGAGGCCGTGGATATCGTGGTGGACTACGGCATGTGCGGCTTGTATGTCGCGCGAGTGTTGGAGCGCGCCGCGCGTTTCCGAGGCTATCCAAAAGCACTGCGAACGGACCAGGGACCGGAATTTACGGGCCGGGCGCTTGATCAATGGGCGTATGCTAACGGGGTGAGCTTAAAATTGATTCAGCCGGGCAAGCCGACGCAGAATGCTTACATCGAATCGTTCAACGGCAAGTTCCGCGATGAATGCCTTAACGAACACTGGTTCACGAGTCTCGCGCACGCTCGCGCGCTTATTGCCGCGTGGCGCCAGGACTACAACGAGCAACGGCCGCACAGCGCACTGAATTACCTTTCGCCCGCACAGTTTGCGGCGAAATATCGGGCAACAGCGGATGCTCCTGCCGCTTTCCAGGAGCTGGTTTAAAAGGACTTTGCTAGAAGCCGGCTGGCCCTAACCAAGGGGGCAGGTCAGCGTCTAGCCGTTCACCGTGACGAGACTGAATAAGGAGCGTCTACCGTTCCGCTCCGCTGTGCCTAATTCAGCGAGTCGAGGGGCGTCTATTTCGAGGCGTTGCTTCGTGCAAGGCGGCCCTATTTGTAGACGCTAGTTTGCGCTCCGGCGCTGTCAACGCGATTTTGCTTGAATGAGTGTGACGACGTGTGCCGCGCCGCTCGCGCCGAAATTGATGACGCGATGAAGTCGGTCGGACTCGTCCTAGAGGCCGCGCTTGAAGCAATGGAGCATTTACAGAATGTGCGCGATGCCTTGACGCCGTGCGGCAACGCGCCGGGCGCGACTTGCGTGGGTGGCTGCACGCGACCCCACGCCAGCGGTCAGCCTAAATAAACATAGGCGATACACTGAACTACTGCGATATGCGAAGGGGCTCGCTCCCTCATGGTGGCATATAGGCCGATAGCTATATAGACCAATAGTCATATAGGCCGATAGTCGTATAGACCGATAGGCATATAGGTCGATAGGCTAATACCCAAACGATTGATTGCGTCGCCTCACGCTAGCAAGGTACCCGCGTAGCGCACATCGCGCATCACGGTGTGGCGCCGGCGACCGTACCGCATGGATCGTTATGTGAGTGGGGGATGGGCCGCTGCAGTCCATTGACGCGGCGCCTATCTGTGTTGCCACGGTTATGGCCGGTCTTTGCGCGCGTGCGCACGAGGCTACACGGCTGCTTGACCACTGCGCACCTCCAGCTCAAGCGCTGATGTGAATCCCGTCTCACCGATCGTATGCGTCACTTGCTTGATGTGCGTGATCGTGTGCGCGACGGTGCCTTGAGGGTCGCCGGCAGAAATAAGCAGCCGCTTGACATCGAACAGAGCACCCAGATGGTCTAACGTTCTAACGTGGTGCCGGTCGCATACGCGAGCAGCAGACTGCGCGCTGCATCGTTCACACGCTGGCGTAGCACCAGTTCCCGGTACGCGCTTTCTTGCACTCGGACTCGAGCGCGAGCGTCGCGGCGACCTGCATCAGGCGACACATCTCGTTGGCATCCATGTCGCCTATGTTGCCGGGTACGCGAGCGGCGCGCACGTGTTCGCCTGTGTCGTAGCTGCCCACACAGCCGGTGCATTATGCGATAGCTCGATCATCGATCAGGCAATGTGGCTTCGCCGTGCTTTATCGCTTGGCCATGCGTGGCTGACTGAAAGCTGCCGGGTTCATTCAACGCGATATCGCGGTCTGGGAAAAAACCTATCGCGCGCATCCACCGAATACGGACGTCACGGTCTGTCCATTCCTACTGCTTTGGGTGATTGTAGGGCGGTGGGACAAAACCTGGGGCCTCCACTAAGCGTCCCGATTCGCACATCAGCAAGGTCATGCAACCCGTGTTGCAAAGCAAGCTTAAGCTACGCAGCTTGTTTTCAGTGAGCCATCAGCGTCGATCGATCACCACGCCTAGAAAAAGGTTCATGGCTTCAATGTATGTATGTATCCATCCGACTGGTGCAACAAGCCGGCAGCGCGAACAACCCACCGCCTAGCCAAAACAAGCGCCTGTACCACCGGTGTCAAGGACACTTATGATGCGAACACCACAGCCTGCCTTCCATACCGTCGCCGTTAAGATGGCTCATATCTAAGCCATGACTCTTGCCACCACGGCACACTGTCCAGAATGCGGGTACGCGCCGCCTCGGAAAATTGATTGGCTTCCATAAAGCGGATGACCTCACGCCTGGCAAATCGCCATTGGTGATGCAGGTAATACGGCGGTATTCCGGTGAGTAAGCTCGATAATGCCGCCTCCCCCCGGCCATTGAACAAACTCAACACTTGCAGCCACACCCGCTGTGACTGCGCCTTATCCAGGTAATGGGTGCTTGACAGCAGTCCGTGCGCCACCTTCTCATGCTGCGCCTCCGGCACACGCGCTAAATGGCGCTCAAATAAGGCCAACTCTTGTGTACGTTGCTCGGGCGGCAACATGTCGAGGCCTGCAGGCAGATGGCGCAATGCGAGGCCCCACTGATCGTCCGGTAGCGATAAGGCCAGGTCGCGCATTTGCGCGTAACGGATAAGCCGCTCCGCTTCGGGCAAAACCCTTGCGTTGACCGCTAGCGAGCCGACTGCATTGCCTTGATAAGACGAAGGAAGGCGCAAGGCATGGTCGCGCAAGACCGCATGCAGCGTGGACAGGCTCGGGTTTGCTCTATCAAAATGCCGCAGTAGACCGGACAAGCTCGGGATCAGCTCTGCTTGCTCGGCCACGCTCAACGACGGCAGCCGCGCCAGAAGTACCTGATAACGCTCGATGAGCTTCAGCGAGCCGGATGGGAGAGACCACAGCGCGATCGCCAATTCCCTCCAGACGTTGCCTTGCCCGGGGCCGCGCTGTTCGGCCAACGCGTGAGCGAAGTCGAATGCTTCAGCACGCTGGAGCCCAAGCCATTCATCAAGCGTGCATAACATCGCCTTTTGTATTCGCACGCCGTCCTTCGGAATGCGCTGCGCGGCCGCGTACACGCGCTTGAAGGCTTCGCTTTGCTCGTCCCACGGCAACACTTTCAACCGCTGGCGCAGCGCCTCAAGCGGTTCGACGTGCTGCGCCGGATCTTTCAGCACGCTGTCCATCTCTTCCAGAATGCGGTTGATCGACTCAAGGCTCGTGACCTGATTGGCTCGTTGCCAGTAACGGTAGACTAGGCGCCGACTTTGCATCGTATGATACGTACGACGATCGACTGCTGAAAAATTGCTCACCTCTTGCACGGGCACGTAGTCACCGATTCGCTCAATCAGTTCGGGCGGCAGATCTTGGTATGTTGTTGGCCTGCTGGCCGACGTGTTAATCAACGCACCGCTGGCCGACGGCTGTCGTGGCGGCGCTGACGCGGCGGGTTGTGGGCACGATTCCAACGCGCAGATGTAGGCCCGGTAGTCGTTCAAAGCGGCATTCAGATCAAAGTCCATCGGCAGGCTGGGCAAAAGATTAGACGCACGCAACGTGAAGCGATGCTGCGCCATAGCGTAGCTGAAAGCAGGTAAATAAACACGATCATGAGCCACAATCATTAAATTTTTAGCGCATAACGCGTTGTCGATTAGGGCATTAGGTCAAGCTGCGATGGAGCATAGTCGCCGGCGTACTGAGCAGGCGCGACAGATTGACTGTCAGCACCGCAGGCGCCACGCGCCGCAATTCACTGCCGCAGCAGACCAATCCGCTAGATGCATTTGCCAAGCGGACCCGCCAGCACATGGGAGGTAGCTAGGCTCTGTCACGCGAGTGACAGCAAAGCAACGCTTTCAGTGCGTTAGAGTCGTCCAATCCAGCGCAATAGGGGCTGGCCTTCAAAATGGCGTACTCCTCCCCTTGGGCATATGCATATGCCATTATCCGCCGCATAGCAACCTGGGAAGATGACGCCTCATGCAGTTGTACTGGGAGAGTGCGCCAAACCGGAAAGCTAATGTGTGCCCGCTAGAATGCATAGCACGCCATGCGCTCGGTTACCGACATACATGGCCAGCAACCGCTCGCGAATCAGCGCTCGCTCGGCGTTGGACAAGGCGAGCAGCGCGCATGCCGGATATCGATAGTATGGTCCACGTTGCGCAACGCCGCTCGGCGTGCGGCCGGTCACAGTCGGGCAAGTAATGCGCCGGCCCATTGTTCAAATGGCGGTAGATACCATACAAATTTTGTTATGACTTAGCAGCTAGGGTGCTTCGTATGCGCGTGGATGCCGCGGGCCAAGTTACTGGATCTGTATCGGATAATCGCGGAACGAATCATAATTTTGATCGTTTAGCATCTCATTGTACGTAGCTTCGTCAAACCGGTTACGCTCGAAAAAGGCCTTGATTTCGGCTCTCGCGTCCTCCCATCGCTGCTGATTTAATTTCAGCCCAATTATGTGTATACGATGGATCACTTTCACGATGCCGGGTCCATTGCTGCCATCGAGCAAACGCATTGCGCGCTGCCATACCTGTTTTGATAGTGCGTCGTTCAACTGCGGTGTTTCTTCAAGCAGCCCGAGCGTCGCTAATGCGCGCTGCGCAGGCGGCACGCGCTGCAGGGTGGGTTCGAGCAGCGAAAGCTCATACGCATGCTGATCTGGTGGTATCACCCGTACTAAAGCACCCGGCAGGTAGCGTAACGCGCTACCTAGTTGATGATCTGGCAGTGACTGCGTCAAATGCCGCAGATGAGCGAAGTACACTGGCCTTTGTGCCTCTGGCAGCATCGATACTCGATTGGCTAGTGCGCCGATCGGCGCGCCCCGATGCGACGCTGGCAGGCGTTGCATCCATTGGAACAGTGTTTCGTACAATTCAAGGATCGTCGCGCTCGCAAGATCATAACGATAAGCAAAATAGTCGAATGACGAGCCCGATAAAGAGAATGCGGCTAGCACTTCGGCTAATACCGTTATCAGTTCCGCCTGTTCAGACGGGTTTAACGCAGGGAGCTGGTTTAGAAAAGCCCGATATTTGCTTTCAATCTGCGATGCGTCAAGCCACATTGGTGGTATACGACCGTAGTATGGCAGCATCGATGCAACGGCGCCCCAGGTGCTCCCTTGTTCGGGAGAGCGTCGCTTGGCGTCTGCATATACGAACTTATACAGATTGTGCTGGTACTGAAGTGGCGTCCCAAGTATGCTCCGAATCATGTCTTTTTGTACCTGCAAGCCTTGCTTTGGCAAGCGGCCCGCGGCTTGAAAAATCGCTTTGAATACCTCGGGCTTCACTTCATACTGTCCTTTTGCCCGTTGCCATAGCGTCTGAAGCAGCTCAGCGCGCACGGGTTCGGCGCGAATACGCTCAATTTCGGCCAACAACTGTTGTACCGCCGCTCGATTGTGTATCCCCGTCCCTATGGGGTCCACCGGGCCGATATGGGAAATGCGTTTGCGACAAAGCCAGACTAGTCGCCTTTCTTGCAGTGCGTGATAGGTCTGGCTGTTCACCATTGACAGATTGCCGATGTCGTTGGCCGGCATCTGGTCGGCCACTTGTTGGACAATTTCGGCTGGCAGGTCGTGGAATGCCGTGGGCCGGCTGGTCAACGTGTTAGCCAAGGTACTGCTTGACGGTGACGCGGCGGGTTGCGGGCATGCGTCCAACGCGCAGATGTAGGCCTGCTGATGGTTTAAAGCAGCATTGAGATCGAAGTCCATTTACAAGTCCAGCAAGAGGTTAGACACACGCAGCGCAAAGCGATGCTGCGCCGGAAGGTAGCTGACAGCGCGCGGATAAATATAATCATGAGCCGCAATTGCTAGATTTTAGGCGGATAACGCGTTGTCGATTAGGACCTTAGGCCAAGCTATGACGGCGTACAGCCGTTGGCGTGCCGAGCAGGAGTAGCGGGTTGGCCAGCTAGGGGGCATGGTATGCAAAAGCAGCCAATTATCGACATATAGGGGCCAGCAGTCGCTCACCTATATGAGCTAGCAGTCGCTCGCGAATCAACCTTTGATCGACGCCGGTAAAGCCGATTTAATGTCAGTGTTGCTGTTAGTGATTGGTGGGATAGTTGTCGGTGGTTGCTGGTGGGAGCTCAGCCACGCCAACCGCCGCATGCACTTCGGGACGAATCCGTAGCATCAACTTACCCGATGCCGGCTTTTGTGGATCACGACCCGCCTTCGCACAATCCTCGAGATAATGATCAATGGCCTCATGAAAAGCCGCAGTTAACTCGTTAACTGTCTCGCCGTGGAAGCTGATGCGGTCTGCGACGCCCAGTACACGGCCCACAAAGATTTCGTCGCGCGGATCAAACTCGACCCGCGCTAAATATCCTTTGTACGCCATTGCGTTCATCATGGTTTGACTCCCCATTGTGTTAACCACTCTCGCAGCTCTTCCACCTGATATTTTTTCGCTTCCTTGCCTGGATGCGGCCAGTGCAGATATTGACGGCTGCCGTTCAATTCGAAGGCCACCCGCAAGCCAGCCCCTTCTCTGACTTCCCCGCCCAGCGCAATAACCAGTGATTGGATATCAGCGAATACGATACTGCCAGGCGTTGGCTTTTGGAAGATCGCTTCTAGCGTCTTGACGTGCTTAGCCTTCATTGAGATGCGATAGCAAAAAATGATAGCATGTGCAACGGCTGGATGGCCTCGAAAGCACTATGTTGAAAACGGCCACTGAGCTGCACGGCGTTTGAGGCGCTTGCGTAGCGTTAGCTATGAAACTTGTTAGGGACGGCGTGTGCCTGTCCTAGCAGCTTGACTGTCGCGGTCGTGGGGAAGCCACAGCAAGCTGGCGCGGGAGAAAAGTAGCCGACGGCCGAAACGGGTGCGCTTCCAGCCAGTAGCCGACTCAGACGCCGCGAGATTGCTGTCCGAATGCCGGCAAACCGGTGTAGCCATTATGGCTGGATACTTGCTAGTTTAAAAAGCTTGGCAATTAAGATTCCACAGGCAATCCGCAGTTACGTTACCAAGCTCTGGACAAACGTATAATGATTAACGGACAGACATCAGGGTGTAGCTAAAGTGCACCTTGAAAAGACTGGAATAGCGGTAATCGGACTTGAATAGAGTCGGTTTTGCAGTACGCGAGTTATGCAAAACGTCGATCTATAAAGATAGGCCGGCCGCCGGGAGAACTCCGAAGGCAGGGGTTGCGGGTTCGATCCCAGCCGGGCGCGCCAAGCGAGATAAGGCTTCCAGCGGTTTCGCTACTTCATCGATTTTCCCACTACAGTGAAATTACAATTAGCCGGTGACGGCCAGCGGCGTTTCGGTTGTCGTTGACGATGTTTTCTGCGGTAACCCGATGATTGGCGTCACTGGCGCGCTAACATATTAAATGTACACCCATTTAAATGGGTGTACTGCACTCCAATACGGGCTGCTGAGTGGTGCGTTTGCCACTTTTGTATCGCTCACAATCAAAAGCAGCGAGCGGGCGCGTCATTTTGGATCACGTATGTCCGCATTATCGGACACTGTCACCTTGGGCATAATAAAAGCCCTAACCAGACAATAAATCCCTGCCAACCCCACCAGTACGTAAATAATACGGGTCAGCGTCGATCCGACGCCGAGTAGTGCCGCGACAAGATCAAACTGAAACAACCCGACTAGCCCCCAGTTCAGCGTGCCAATGATGACAAGCGCACCGGCAATCCAGTCGAGTAGGTTGGAACGCGCGCCACAGATGGTCATGATAGTCATAGCGATCTCCTCAAGAAAAGGCAATGAAAGGGAGCACCTTCTATTGCGCAACGAGCGTGCCTGCACGAACTCCTAGGCTGGCGCGTCGGTTTCTTTGCGGCCTTGCGGTTCTGCTGGCGTGTCAGTCGATAGGGTGCCATAGCGATGTCCACGCTGGGCGAGGGCAGGGGTCGCGCTTTAGCATCGAGCCAATCAATGCCTGTGACCGACCGTGCCGGATCAGCGACAAGCGCTCCCAGCAGTCTAACAAAACGACGTTGATGCGCCGCTAACTCATCGTCGTGTATGAGCCAAAAGACAGGCTGTCTGTCAAATGGCATTACATTGACCGTCGATCTGAACAGAGATTGACCGGCTATCAGTTCAAGATTGCGCCGTAACGCTTCACTGGTGTAGCACTGTCTCCGCACCACGTGCTATACACGTGCTCGACGCGTTGTGCGAGCAGGTAGCGGCTGAATCCGTCCATCATCCTATGCCGCGCGTGCAGCGTCGTTTGGCCGAACCCACCACGGACCCAGCGAAAAGACGCCCTGCCTCACGACGCTAACCCGTGCCATGGCGAAAAATCAGAAACCTTGATGCCCTTGAGCGACGAAGTGGCCACCTGTTAAACGATCCGAAAGCAGCAAGCGAAGTTCACTAAAACAGTGTAGCTACGTCCCCACGTCAGACCTAAATAAGGTCAAACAGCTGGATACGGGCCCATTCGTCGGTGCGCTCCGGTAAGGTGACGCATTGGTCTGCTCGTGTCTGGCGCCACGCATGGGAGCCGGCAGCGCATTTTCTTGACGAAGATTAAAGTGTGCCACCCGCGTTTGCCGCACACTGCCATTTTGGGCGCGCTGCCGCCATCGTCGAGAGGTTCAACCGTGCTTGTGCAAAATGTCGTATGCAAACGCCTCAGGATCAAAGGTAGGACACTGTTGCCGATCGTACAGGGAGGCATGGGCGTGGGCGTGTCTGCGCATCGTCTGGCGGGAACCGTCGCGTCGCTCGGTGCGGTAGGCACGATCTCGAGTGTGGATTTGCGTCGCCATCATCCGGATTTGATGGAGCAAAGCCGGCGTTCGCGCGATCGGCAACTGATCGACTCGCTGAATCTGGAAGCACTGCGCCGGGAAGTGGTGGCCGCATTGCAGCTAGCCTCGGGCAATGGCCTGGTTGCGGTCAACGTGATGCGCGCGGTGTCCTCATATGCATCGTACGTCACGCAGGCATGTCAAAGCGGCGCGGGCGCGGTCGTGGTGGGCGCGGGCCTACCGCTGGACTTGCCGGAGCTGACCGCTGACTTCCCGAACGTGGCGTTGATCCCGATCCTGTCGGATGCGCGCGGTATCGGCTTGGTGCTGAAAAAGTGGATGCGCAGGAACCGTCTGCCGGACGCCATTGTGATCGAGCACCCCCGTTATGCAGCCGGGCATCTCGGCGCGCCAACGCTCGACGGGCTGGACCATCCGAACTATGCGTTCCAGCAGGTGCTGGAAGGCGCGCGCGAGTGGTTTAAGACGCTTGGGTTGGAGGCGGAGAACATCCCGTTGATTGTCGCGGGGGGAATTCACCGTCATGAGCAGGTCCGGCATCTGCTCGACCTCGGCGCCAGCGCTGTGCAACTGGGAACCGCATTCGCGGTGACGGAAGAAGGCGACGCGCATCCGAATTTCAAAAAGGTGCTGGCCGAGGCGAAGCCAGAGGACATCGTGACGTTCATGAGCGTGGCCGGCTTGCCTGCGCGGGCCGTGCGCACGCCGTGGCTGGCCAGCTACCTCGAGAAGGAACAGAAGCTGCAGCGGGCCGCCAAGCCGCGGCGCTGCACGGTCGGATTCGACTGTCTGCAGCAGTGCGGGCTGCGCGATGGCATTGGCAAGCATGGGCAGTTTTGCATTGATATGAGGCTGGCTCATGCGCTCTCAGGTGACGTCGAGCGCGGGTTGTTCTTTCGCGGCTCGGAAACATTGCCGTTCGGCCACGCAATCCGTCCGGTGCGCGAGTTGCTCGACTATCTGCTGGGCGGCGCGACTCAGGCGTGCTCCGGCGACCGAGGATGCCATCCTTTCGGCGCCGGCACGACGGTTCACCCGAACGAATGCCTAGCGGGCACACACCATTGAGGCCTTCATTGAGCAGCGCACGCAAAGACCGGCCGACGCAGTAGCTAGAGAGCATGTCCAAGTCGTGGATAGGCAAGTCCGCGTTGCGGTACGCGTGCCCGATGACCTGCGAATAGACAAGGGTACGCCTGCCGTTGGCACCGGTCTATTCGCGACCGTGGCCGATGTGCGATTCGCTGGAACGACGTCCCGCGCCACACGGGCGCCGGTGAGCCGTTTCTGCCATCGCACGCGCTTGCCGAGCATCGCCGCGCCAGGTCCTGACTGCAGCCGGCATGGCTCGAACCGTTCGACGACGAGACGATCGTCGTCACGCATCGCGGTGCGCATCGGCAGTCGATCCATCCGCGCTACGATGGCAATCGGGCGAATGCGGCTTTTATTTCGGACCTTACGTCGCTACGTCGCTGTTCGATCGGATGGACCGGTGGATACACGGACACGTGCCGATTCGTTCGACCATAGAG